>JBBDSD010000082.1:0-1761 GCA_040905065.1 Trueperaceae bacterium
CGCGACCGGGGGCTTCGCCGACGGAGGTCGACGAAGAGCGACGGCGCGTCCTTCCGGTGATCGAAGCGCTGGCCGACCGGGGCGACCTGCGCCTCAGCGTGGACACCCGACGGCCGGAGGTGGCGCGCGAGGCGGTGGCGGCCGGCGCTCACCTCGTCAACGACGTGCACGGCCTGCGCGATCCGGCGATGCGGCGGGTCTGCGCCGAGACGGGGGTTCCGGCCGTGGCGATGCACATGCAGGGCACGCCGGCCACGATGCAGGACCATCCGCGCTACGACGACGTGGTCGCGGAGGTGCACGCGCGCCTGCGAGAGGCGGCCGAGCGGGCGGAGGTGGAGGGCGTGCCCAGCGTGGCGGTCGATCCGGGCTGGGGCTTCGGGAAGCGGGACGAGGATCACCTGGCGTTGCTCGCGTCGTTGCCCACGCTGGCGGCGGACGGTCGTCCGGTGGTGTTCGGCGCGTCGCGGAAAGGGTCGATCGGTCGCTGGGCGGACGAGCCGGACCCCTCCCGGCGCGACCCGGGCACCTGGATCGTGCACCATGAAGCGGTCCGCGGCGGCGCCGCGATGCTGCGCGTGCACGACGTCGCAGGGCAGGTGCAGGCGTTGCGGGTCCAGCGGCAGGTGCACCGGCTGCCGAGCCGCGAGGACGGGCAGGACCGGATCGTCCTGGACGGCATGGAGTTCCACGGCTACCACGGGGCGTTCGAGGAGGAGGCCCGCTTCGGGGCTCGCTTCCGCGTGGATCTGGAGATGCAGGTGCCGCTGCCTCGCGAGGACGACCTGAGCCGTACCGTCGATTACGCGCGGGTGTACGCGCAGGTGGCGGAGCTGGTGACCGGACCCCGCTACCGCGTGATCGAGGCGCTCGCCTCCGCCATTGCGGAGCGGGTGCTGGCGGGGGACGTCCGGATCGCACGCGTGCTGGTGCGCGTCCACAAGCCGCATGCGCCGCTCCCCGGGGTGGTGCGCGACGTGACGGTGCAGGTGTCCCGTCGTCGCTGATCGGCGTGGCACGGCTCCGAGCGGACCGGCGCCGAGCGGACCGGCCTGGATCGCGTTGGGCGCCAATCTGGGCGATCCGGCCGCTACGCTGCGGCGCGCCTGGCGCGATCTAGACCGCCGGGGCGAGATCGAACGGAGCTCCCGCCTGTACCGGACCGATCCGGTCGGTGGGCCGTCCGGACAGCCACCGTTCCGGAACGCGGTGGTGCGCTGGCGCCCGCCCCGGAGCGTGACGACGGCCACGGAGCTCCTGGCGGCGCTGCACGAGATCGAGGAGCGGCACGGGCGGACGCGGCGGGTACGGAACGAGGCGCGGACGCTGGATCTGGACCTGATCGCCTGGCACGACCTGGTCGCCGACGCGCCGGACGCCGTCGTGCCTCACCCGCGGGCGCTGGAACGGGCGTTCGTACTGATCCCTTTGTTGGACGTCGATCCCGCCTGGCGCGATCCGCGTTCCGGTCGGTCGGCTCGCTACGCGCTCCAGCGGCTCCGGGCGGAGACGGTCCATGATCTGGGCGTACGGGTGGCGTCGGAGCCGTGGCCGCCCGCGGACCGGCGCGGACCGACCTAGACGCCGGCCCCGCCACGGGTCCCCTCGGATGCGGGGGTAGACTGGCCGGCGTGCGCGTGCTGGCCATCGCCGACCTTCACCTCTCCCGCCACGATCCGAAGCCGATGGACGTCTTCGGTCCGGGCTGGGAGGGGCATCCGCAGGCCGTGTTCGACGGGTGGCGGCGGGCGGTTCGGGACG
>JBBDSD010000083.1:0-10708 GCA_040905065.1 Trueperaceae bacterium
AAGACCTCGCGCAGCGCGTCCGAGGCGAGCACGTCGCTCGCGAAGCGTGCGGCCACGTCGCCGCCGTCCAGGTCGACCAGCGCCACATCGGCGCGGAAGGCGGGGCCGTGGCCGGAGAACGCGACCGAGATGATGGCGGCCAGGGCGACCGGCGCCGCCAGCCCCACCATCCACGCCGAGCGGTCGCGCAGGCGGCTGCGCAGGTCGCGCATCGCGATGGTCCAGGCGGCCCTCATGCCGCGTCCCGCAGGGCGCGCCCGGTGAGGTGCAGGAACACCGCTTCCAGGTCGGGCTCGATCACGTGGACGCTGGTGACGTCGGCGCCGACGGCGGCTGCGCGTTCCAGCAGCGCCGGCAACAGACGGCGACCCGCTCGGGCCACCAGCGTCACCGTGCCGGGCCCGTGGGTGGCGTGCGTCACGCCGTCCAGGTCGGCGCTGGCAGCGGCCAGGGCCTCCTCGTCCCCGTCGACGTCCAGCTCGATCCGGTCGGCGCGGTCCAGGCGCTCGATCAGCTCGCGGCGACTGCCCTCCGCCTGCATGCGGCCACGGTCGACGATGCCGATGCGGTGGCAGAGCCGCTCGACCTCCTCCATGTAGTGCGAGGTGTACACGATCGCCATGCCGGCCGCGTTCAGTTCGGCGATGCCGTCCAGGATGGCGGCGCGGCTCTGGGGATCGACGCCGACGGTGGGCTCGTCCAGGATCAGCAGCGAGGGTCGGTGCAGCAGCGCGGCGGCGATGTTGACGCGGCGCTTCATGCCACCGGAGAACGTCGCCGTCCGGTGATCGGCGCGGTCGCTCAGCTGCACCAGCTCCAGGACCTCGTGCACGCGCGCGGCCAGCTCCGCGCCGCGCAGACCGTGCAGGCGGCCGAAGAAGCTCAAATTCTCGCGCGCGGTGAGGTCCAGGTACAGGGCGATCTCCTGCGGCACGAAGCCTACGTGGGCCTTGGCCTCAACGGAGCGTTCGGTCATCATTGCGCCTTGGATCCGGACCTCGCCCTCGTCCGGCGTGGCCAGGCCGCAGATCATCGAGATGGTGGTGGTCTTGCCGGCGCCGTTCGGTCCCAGCAGGCCGTACGCCTCGCCGGCGGCCACCTCGAAGCTGAGCCGGTCGACGGCCGTGTCGGCGCCGAAGCGGCGGGTCAGGTTCTGAACGGAGAGGACGGGGGCGTCGTCGCTCATCCGCCAAACCAGCCGGACAGGACGGGCTGGAGCCGGTACCCCACCTGGTATCCGGCGAAGAACAGCACGGGAAGCGAGAGGACGAACAGCACGATCCGCTTGCGGGTGACCTTCATGGCGTACCTCCAGGGCGCACCGTAGTGCGCGGGCCCGGAGTCTCGCGCCTGCCTTCGGTCACGGGCGCCAGGCATGACCGATGGCACCCCCGCCGCTGTGCTCAGGGCCGTACCATGGCGGCATGACCGCGCGACGGATGCACGTGCCGCTGGAAACGATCGCCGGCCTACTGGCGTGGGGCGTGGTGGCCCTGCCGCTGGCGTCCGACCTGCTGTCCGGCGCCAGGACGCTGGGCGAGCCCCGCGTCGTGACGGCGGTGCTCGCCTGGGCGGCGTTCGGCGCGCTGTTCCTGTCGGTCGCGAGCTGGAGCCTGGCGCACCTGACGTACCGCACGCACCGGATCCTGCTGGCGCTGCAGACGGCGGCGGCGATGACGGTGGTGGCCGCCTTTCCCGAGCACGGCACCAGCGCGATCCTGCTGATCCTGACGGCGGTCGTGGCGGCGCACGTTTTGCCGGACGACGCGGCGATCGCTTGGGTCGTGGTGCAGGGCGCGTTCCTGACCGGCGTGGTCGCGTCGGTGGCGTGGCCGGACGGCACCACGATCGCGCTGCAGGGCGCGGGGTACACCTCCTTCATGCTGTTCGCCTACGTGACCACCCGGTCGGGTTTGCGCGAGTCCCGCTCGCGCGCCGAGCGGGAGCGTCGCAACGCCGAGCTGCGCGCGACCCGCTCGCTGTTGGCGGAGCATCAACGATCGGCGGAGCGGTTGCGCATCGCTCGCGATCTGCACGACGGCATCGGGCACCACCTGACGGCGCTGATCTTGAACCTGGAGGTGGCGCGCCGTTCGGACGGCGAGGCGGGTCGCGAGGCGCGGACGCGGGCGGAGGAGCTGGCCCGGTCGCTGCTCGAGGAGGTGCGCGACACCGTGCGCGCGGTGCGGGCGGACGAGGCGATCGACGTGGCCGACGCCTTGCGCACCCTGGTCGCGGAGCTGCCGGAACCGGAGGTGACGCTGTCCCTGCCCGAGCGGGTGGCGATCATCGACGCGGACGCGGCGCACGCTCTGGTGCGCTGCGCGCAGGAGGCGGTCACGAACGTGGTGCGTCACGCCGACGCTCGTCGCTTGTGGCTGTCGGTGCGGCGCGAGGAGGACCGCGTGGTGCTGGAGGTGCGCGACGACGGGCGGGGCGGCCGGCCCGACGGGATGGGGGGAACGGGGGCCGGGACCGGCCTGACCGGCCTGCGCGAGCGGCTGGCGGCGGTCGGGGGCCGGCTGGACGTGACGACCGCGCCTGGGCGCGGGTTCGCCGTCACCGCCGACGTTCCCTCCAGCCGGGTGGTAGCGGGGGTCGGGGCGGGGGCCGGGGCATGATCCGGGTGCTGATCGTCGCCGATCAGACCTTGGTGCGGCAGGGGGTGCGCACGCTGCTATCCCTGGCCGAAACACCGTTCGTCACCGACGAAGCGGAGGACGGCCGGGCCGCGCTCGCGAAGATCGAGGTCGAGCGTCCGGACGTGGTGCTGCTGGACCTGCGCATGCCTCGCATGGACGGGATCGAGACGCTGCGCGTCGTTCGGACGATGCACGATCCGCCGCCGGTGCTGGTGCTCACCACCTTCGACGACGACGCCGCGGTGCTGGAGGCGCTGCAGGCAGGTGCGAAGGGGTACCTGCTGAAGGACGTCAGCCTGGAGCGGCTGGTCGAGGCGATCACGACGCTGCACGCCGGACGGACGCTGGTGCAGCCGGCGCTGACCGAGCGGATCGTGCAGGGCCTGACCACCGAGACGCGGACCACGGACCCGGACGACCTGCCGCCCGAGGCGCTGACCGAGCGGGAGACGGAGATCGTGCGGTTGATGGTGGCCGGCTGGAACAACAAAGAGATCGCACGCGGACTGGACCTGACGGAGGGCACCGTGAAGAACCACGTGAGCCGTATCCTGGCGAAGCTGGGCGTGCGCGACCGCACGCGAGCGGTGCTCAAGGCGATCGAGACGGGGCTGGTGCAGGCGTGACGGGCGGAATGAGCGCGTCCCTCACGGTCGGTCTGCTGCATCCGGGCGCGATGGGCGTCGCCGTCGGCGCGGCACTGCGCGCAGGGGGCGCGCGCGTCCTCTGAGCGCCGGAGGGCCGCTCGCGCTTCACGTCCGAGCGGGCGGAGCGGGCGGGGTTGGTGGACGTGGGCTCGATCCGCGCGCTGGCCGGCGCCAGCGACGCGGTCGTGTCGGTCTGTCCGCCGCACGGCGCGGAGGGCGTGGCTTGGTTGCACCTGTCCGGTCCGGACGCGAGCGAGGTGGCCGGCTGGTTCGCGGGCGGACCACCGGACGCGGGCGACGCCGCACCCGACGGGTCGCCGTTCGGCCGGTTCGAGCCGCGCGTGATCAGCGACCGGATCGGCGACGCCACGGCGCTGAAGGTCGCGTTCGCCGCCTGGACCAAGGGATCGACCGCGCTGAAGGCCGCCATGCTGGCGTACGCCGAGGCCGCCGGCGTGCGAGAAGCGCTTCGCGCGCAGTAGGACGAGATCGAGCCAGGCTTCCTGGACGCGGCCGAGTCGCGCGTCGCCGGTACGGTGCCGAAGGCGTGGCGCTTCGAGGGCGAGATGCGGGGCATCGCTGACGCGTTCGCTGCCGAAGGTGCGCCCGACGGGTTCCACCGCGCGGCGGCGGAGGTCTACCGGCGCATGGCGCCCCTGCGCGATCCGGACGCGCCGGACCGCCGCACGGAGGTCGAAGAGGTCCTCGAGGCGATCCAGAAGATCGGTACGACGGACTAGGAAGATTTCGTCGTTCCGCGCGGATCGGTGCGCGCGTCGCACTTGCAGGACGACGGCGCGGGGAACGGGAACGGAGTCCGGCGAACCCCCTAAGACGGCCGGGTGACCGCGGACGCGCATAGGCATGCGATTGCGTGCATGACCATTGACATTGGGCTAGCCGCGTCTTACACTCCGAACTCATATCGTGATGCGAGACGCTACCGCTTCCCCACCCGACCGAGCGCCCGACGCCTCCGAAGCCCGCAGCCCCTACGTGCTGACCTCGGCGCTGCGGACGCTGCAGGTCCTCGGCGCCTTCGCGGTCCCACCGCACCGCCTCGGCCTCGCCGACGTGGTTGCCGACCTGGGCCTCGAACGCAACCAGGCCTACCGCTCCCTCAAGACGCTGGAAGCGGCCGGCTACGTGGTGCAGACCGACGACGCCCGCTTCGAACCGGGACCGGCCGCCGCCGCGCTGGCGACCGCCGCCGTGCGCTTCCAGAGCGCCTCGCTGATCGACCTGGCGCGGACGGAGCTGAACCGCATCAGCGATGAGACCGGCGAGACGGTGCACCTCTTCGTCCGCTCGGGCGACCAAGCGGTCTGCGTCGACCGGCGCGAGAGCACCCAGAACGTGCGGCTGGTCTCCGTGCTGGGCCGATCGTTCCCGCTGCACGCCGGCGCGGTACCCAAGGCGATCCTGGCCTGGCTACCCTGCGCCGAACGCAGCGAGGTGCTCGCCCGCCTCGGCGACCTGCCCGCCTACACGGCGCGCACCACGCAGGACCCGGACGCGCTCGCGACCGAGCTTGCCGCCGTGCGCGACCGTGGATTCTCGACCTCCGACGAGGACTTCGATGCCGCCGCGCGCGGCGTAGGAGCCCCGATCTTCGACCACGACGGCACCGTCGTGGCCGGCATCAGCGTAGGGGGACCGTCGTTCCGCGTGAACGACGACGCCCTCGCGCGCCTCGCCCAGCTCGTACGCGTCGCCGCCGCGGAAATCACCCGGCGCATGGCGCTTGCGGGACGCTCCTGAAGGAGGGATCGTCATGAACCACCGTCGCCCCACCCGTCGCCCCACCCACCGCCCGCTCCACCCGATCCGACCGATCGTGGCCCTCGTGCTCGCGTTCGGCCTGCTGCTCGGCGGCGCGTCGACCGCCTTCGCGCAGGAGGCGGACGCGACCGCCGTCCTCAACCTGGCGACCAACGCCGACCCCACCCTGAACCCGTGGACCCCCGGCGCCGTCATCGAGTCGAACCTGATCAACACCATCCTGTTCGATCAGCTCACCCGCTACTCGCCCGACGACCTGACCCCGTCGCCCGCGCTGGCCACCGAGTGGAGCGCGTCCGAAGACGGCCTGGCCTGGACGTTCGTGCTGCGCGAAGGGGCGATCTGGTCGGACGGCGAACCGTTCACCGCCGCCGACGTCGCCTTCACCTTCAACGACGTGATCAAGAACGAGGCGCTGGGCGCCCAGAGCGCCTCGCAGTTCGCACCGGTCGACCGCGTCGAGGTGGTCGGGGATCACGAGGTGGTGTTCCACCTGAACACGCCGTTCTCGGCGCTGCCGTACTACCTGGCGTCGTTCGCGGGCATCATCCCCGCGCACGTCCTGGCCGACGCCGAGAACCCGCTCGAGGTCGCGAGCTTCAACAAGGGCGTGCCGGTCACCACCGGGCCCTTCAAGGTCGCCGAGTTCGTGCCCGGCTCGTTCGTCCGGCTCGAACCGAACCCGCTGCACTGGGCCGGCGAACCGCGCCTGGCCGGCATGATCTTCCGCGTCATCCCGGACCCCAACACGCAGGTCGCCCAGGCGCGCGGCGGGCAGCTGGACGTCGTCACCCGCCTCAACCCGAACGACGTGGGCGGCATCGGCGGCGACGGTCGGCTCGAGGTGCTGCAGCAGTCGCAGAACCTGTTCTTCTTCGTCGCCCCGAACCACGACGACCCCCGCTTCGAGGATCCCCGCCTGAAGCAGGCGCTGCTGATGGCGATCGACCGGCAGGCGCTGATCGACGCCCTGCTGGACGGATTCGGCGAGGTCGCCACCGGTCCGGTCGCCCCCATGCTGGGCGCCCTCTACGAGGCCAATGTTCCGACCTACCCGTACGACCCCGAAGCGGCCGGCGCGCTGCTGGACGAGCTGGGCTGGACCGTCGGGTCCGACGGCGTGCGTCAGCGCGACGGCGAGCGCCTCGAGTTCGACATGCCGACCGGCCAGTTCGGCGACCTGGTGCCCGCCACCCTGCTGGTGCAGCAGTTCTGGGAGGACGTCGGCGTGATCGCGGACGTCGAGGTCCTGGAGTGGAACGCCTACATCCAGGACGTGGTGGTCAACCGCAACTACGAGATGACCCTCGCCTGGTGGAGCATGCCGCCCACCGCCGACGTCGCGCCCTACTTCAGCTGCGACGCCGCGCAGTCCGGCAACAACATTCCCAACTACTGCAGCGAGGACCTCGACGAACTGATGCGCGCCGGCCGCCGCGCCATCACGCTCGATGACCAGATCGAGGCGTACTCCGCCATGCAGCAGCTGCTGGCCGTGGAACTTCCCTACCTGTACCTCTGGTACCCGGACATCCTCACCGCCAAGAGCACGAACCTGCACGGCTTCCCCGAGATCACCGCCGCCACCGCCTTCCAGCACGCCGTCGACTGGTTCGTCGCGCGCTGAGCCGGTCGCACCGCTGACCGGGCGCGCGGCTCCGGCCGCGCGCCCCGCGGAGGCCCCATGACCGTATACGTGGCGCGACGGCTGCTGCAGGGCGTGGTCGTCCTGTTCCTGGTGTCGCTGCTGACTTTCTTCCTGATGCACCTGGCCCCCGGCGGTCCGTCGTCGTTGGTCGACTTCCAATCCACCGCCGCGGAGCGCGACGCGCGCCTAGCCCGCTTCGGCCTGGACCGACCGGTGCACGAGCGCTACCTGGTCTGGCTGGGCGGCGCCGTGCGCGGCGACCTGGGCACCTCGATCAACCAGGGCCTCCCGGTGTCGCACCTGCTGGCGCAACGGATCGGACCTACCCTGGTATTGGGCGTCGCGTCGCTGGCCCTGGCAGCGGTATTCGGCGTGATCCTGGGCGTGATCGCCGCCCTACGGCGCGACCGCTGGCCCGACCACGTGGTCAGCACCCTCTCCACCCTGGGCATGTCGGTCCCCAACTTCTGGCTGGGGATCGTGATGATCATCCTGTTCGCCGTGCACCTGGGCTGGCTGCCCGCCTCCGGCTCATACACCATCGGCGGCGGCTTCGACCTGGGCGACCGGCTTCGGCACCTGATCCTCCCTGCCGGCGTGCTGGCGTTCAGCCTCATGCCGAACGTGGTGCGCGTCACGCGCGCCGCGATCCTCGAAGTGATGGCGTCCGACTACGTCCGCACCGCCCGCGCGAAGGGGCTGATCGAGCGCAGCGTCCTGATCAAGCACACCATGCGCACCGCGCTGGTCCCGGTGGTGGCGATGCTGGGTCTGATCGCCACCGTGCTGTTCAGCGGCTCGGTGGTGATCGAGAGCGTGTTCGGCTGGGCCGGCATCGGCCGGCTCGCGATCGAGGCCGCCAACGGCCGCGACTACCCGGTCATCCTGGGCGTCACCCTGCTGGCCGGAGCGCTGGTAATCGTCGTGAACATCGCGGTCGATCTGCTGTACGCCGTGGTCGACCCGAGGATCCGTCATGACTGACGCCGCCCGCGGCTCGCCCGAGGCGAAGAAGCGCACGCGTTCGCGCCTGTGGAAGCGCGTCGCCCGCCAACCGCTCGGCATCGCCGCGTCCTTCCTGCTGCTGATCCTGATCCTGATGGTCGCGATCGGTCCCGAGCTGGTGCCGCACGAGCCGTCGCGCACCAACCCGCTGAACGTGCTGCAGGCTCCCTCCGTCGAGCACTGGCTGGGCACCGACGAACTGGGGCGCGACGTGTTCTCGCGCATCCTCTCCGGCGGTCGGGTCAGCATGTCGGTCGGCCTGTTCTCGATGCTGGTCGGGCTCACGCTCGGCGTCGGCATCGGCGGCAGCGCCGGCTACTTCGGTGGTCGCGTCGAGACGGTGCTGATGCGGTTGGTCGACGCCTTCATGGCGATCCCCGCCTTCTTTTTGATCCTGGTGATCATTACCAGCTTCGGCAACCACCCCGTCACCATCGTCGTCACCGTCGGCCTGGGCTTCTGGGCCCAGATGGCCCGCATCGGGCACGCCGAATTCAAGCGGTTCCGCAACCACGAGTTCGTCGAGGCGTCGCAGGCGCTGGGCGGAACGCACCTGCGCGTCATGGCGCGCCACATCCTGCCGCAGGTCATGCCGCAAGCGACGGTACTGGCCACGCTCGGCGTGGGCTGGGCCATCCTGACCGAGGCGGCGCTCAGCTACCTGGGCCTCGGCATCCAACCGCCGTTGGCGTCGTGGGGCGCCATGCTCCAGAACGCCCAGGGGTACCTCTGGCGCCAGCCGATCCTGGCCGTCTGGCCCGGCCTGGCCATCGCCGTGACGGTGCTGGCGTTCAACCTGCTCGGCAACTCGCTGCGCGACGTGCTGGACCCCCGGTCCTGACGCGTCCGCCGCGTTCTCCTTCCCCGCCCCCTCATCCATCGGCCCCCGCGCCGACCCCGAACGGAGTCCCATGCAACGCAAGACCTACGACGGCTACCAGGCGTACCAGTACCTCGACCCCCAGGACCTGCCCAAGCACGAGCTGGTGCCGCAGATCGACCGGGTCCCCAGCAACCGCGTGACGACCGACGACGCGCAGGAGCAGCGCGTCCGCCGCATCTTCGAGGAGCACCTGATCGTGTCGCTGCACGACCACAGCTTCGTGGCGCCCAAGGACCTGTCCGGCTTCCTGGAGTTCCGGCGCCACGGCCGCGATTTCACCGGCTACGAAGGGCTCGCCGTCAGCGGGCTGGACTGCGTGTTCGACGGCATGATGGACGGCACCGCCATGATCACCTCCCGCGCCGGCTGGAAGTGGGACGACGTGATCTTCGACATCGGCATGCGCCTCTCCGACATCGCGCACCAGAAGATGGTGCGCCTGGCGCTCACCACCGACGACGTCCGTCGCGCCAAAGCGGAGGGCGGCGTAGCGTTCGTGGTGTCGCTCGAAGGCTCCGCCATGATCGAGAACGAGGTGGACCGCATCGACGTGCTGTACGGCCTGGGCGTGCGCTCGCTGGGCATCTGCTACAGCGAAGCGAACGCGCTGGGCGCCGGGCTGAAGGAGCCCGCCCACTACGGACTGACCGCGTTCGGCCACCGCGCCGTGAAGCGCATGAACCAGCTGGGCATCGCCATCGACGTCTCGCACGCCAACGACCAGACCTCGCTGGACACGATTCAGGCGTCGGACGACCCGATCTTCATCACGCACGCCGGCGCCCGCTCGCTGTGGGACTCGCCGCGCCTAAAGCCGGACGAGGTGATCCGGGCCTGCGCCGAAAAGGGAGGCGTGATCGGCATCGAGGCCGCCCCGCACACCACCATCAGCGAACGCAACAAGACCCACACCATCGAGTCGTTCATGGAGCACTTCGAGTACTGCGTGAACCTGGTCGGCATCGACCACGTCGCCTTCGGGCCGGACGCGCTGTTCGGCGATCACGTGGGCCTGCACGGCGCACTGCGCGAAGCGCTCAGCCTGGGCGCCTCGAAGGGCGCCACGCCCTACCCGCAGGTGGACTGGGTCGACGGCCTCGAGAACCCCGCCGAAGCGTTCCCCAACATCGTGCGCTGGCTGGTCACGCACGGCTACAGCGACGAGGACATCGCCAAAGCGGCCGGCGGCAACGTGATGCGCGTCCTGGACCGGGTATGGGCCGACTGAGCGTCCCGAACGCGAATGATCGCGACCGCCTGGCTGGCCTGCGCGTCGGCGTGTACGGAAGCGGCGGAGCCCCCTGGCACCACCTGGCGCTGGCGGCCGTGCACGGCGCCGAGGTGCGACCGGTCCGTGCGGAGGACGTGGCCTCAGGCCGGCTCGAGGAGCTGGACGTCCTCATCGTGCCCGGAGGCGGCGCGACCGCGATGCACGGCATGCTGGCGCCCTTGGGCGAGGCCGGCAGCGAGACGATCCGCGCCTGGGTCCGCGCCGGCGGCAGCTGGATCTCGTCGTGCGCTGGGTCGGTCCTGCCGCTCGACCTCGGCGGGCAAGCGGACGCCGCCCTGCCGCTCGCGCGGCACCTGCGCATGACGCCCGTCGCGATGGCCAACCCGGGCGACGCCACGCTGGGCGGTCTGGCCTCGCCCGGCGTGGGCCGCATCCAGGTCCGCCTGGACCCGGACCACCCGTACGCCGACGGCCTGCCGACGGAACTCCCGCTGATCCACTACAACGGGCCGTTCTTCGCGAAGGCCGACGCCGCGAACGACGACGTCAGAAACGACGCCGTCCGACCGTTCGCCTGGCCGATCGCGACGCACGACGCCTTCACTCCGGCCGAAGCGTTCCTGCCCGCAGCGGACGACACAGCGATCGACACAGCGCCCGACACGGCAACCGCCGCCGAGCGCACCACCGTGGCGCGCTGCATCGCCGCCGGTGCCGCCACCGGGGTCGAGACCCGCTACGGCGAGGGGCGGGTGGTCCTGTTCGGCTCGCACCCCGAGTTCGGGCTGGGCCCGCTGCTGCTCGGGTGGGGCGACGGGTCGCGGCTGCTGATCGCGGCGCTGGCCGCCACGCCGCGCGCCGCGCAGCGCC
>JBBDSD010000084.1:0-1755 GCA_040905065.1 Trueperaceae bacterium
CGGACCTCGCCCGCGATCACGACGTCGACCGAGGGTAGCGTCGCGATCGACGCGTTCCACGACCGCTTCGCGAGGCGCCCCGGACACGAACCGAGGACACGATGGCACGAGGACTCAACAACGTGATGCTGGCCGGAACGCTGGTCCAGGAGCCCGAGATGCGCTACACCCCCGGTGGGTTGGCGATCCTCGAGTTGAACCTGGCCGGCAACGACCACGTGATCGGCGACGACGGCAAGGAACGCGAACTGGCCTGGTACCACCGGGTCACCGTGTTCGGCGCCCAAGCCGAGATGCTGGCCGATCAGTTGCACGTCAACGATCCCGTGTTCGCCGAAGGGCGCCTGGACTACCGCTCCTGGGAGAGCCAGGAGGGGCAGCGCCGCACCGCTCTGGACGTGGTCGCGACGCGGGTCGAGGCGATGACCTTCGGTCCCCGCAGCGGCGAGACCACGGTGCAGGACAGCCGTGGCCAGGAACGCATGCGCGACGCGCTGAACCAGGTGAGCCTGATCGGCAACCTCACGCGCGACGCGGAACTCCGCTACACCCCCAACGGGGCGGCGGTGACCCGCTTCAGCGTAGCGGTCAACGAACGGTTCCGCGACAAGGGCGGCCAGGACCAGGAGCGCACGCACTTCGTGGACATCAACGTGTGGCGCGAACTGGCCGAAGGCTGCTCGGAGCTGGCGAAGGGCGATCCGGTCTTCGTGATCGGTCGCCTGGTGAACGATTCGTGGACGGATAAAGACGGAAACCGGCGCTTCGCGACGCGTATCGAAGGGTCGCGCGTGGAGTTCCTGACCCGCGGTCCCGGAGGTGGTGGATCCGGAACCCGCCGTGGACCGTCGTCCGAGAAGCAGGACGACGCCCGTGGCGCCCAGGCAGGACAGGATCGCCGGTTGGACATCGATGACGAATTCCCACCCGAGGAGGATCTACCCTTCTAATGGCACGAGAGAGCAGCAGTACCCGAGGAGGCCCCCGCCGTCGCGGCGGTGGAGGCGGACGGCGCGGACGCAAGCCCAAGGTTTGTCCGTTCTGCACCGGCGAGATGGAGATCACGGCCTACCACGATTCCCGCATGGTGCGTCGCTTCATCAGCGATACCGCCAAGATCCTGCCGCGGCGCCGCAGCGGCGTCTGCGCCAAGCATCAGCGCCGCCTGGCGACTACGATCAAGCGCGCGCGCATGCTGGCGCTGGTGCCGATCACCGAGAAGCTGGTGCGCAAGTGAACGTCATCCTGCTCGAGCCCGTCCACAACCTGGGCGACGCCGGCGAGCTGGTCACGGTCAAGCCCGGCCACGCCCGCAACTGGCTGGTGCCGCAGGGCCTGGCGCTCCCCGCCTCCGCGGCGGCCCGAGCCGAGCTGGACGCTCGCCTGTCGCAGCGTGCCCGCCAACTGGCGGAACGCAAGATCGACGCCGAGCGTCTGCAGGAGATGCTGGCGGACGCCGCGGTCGAGATCCGCGTCAAGGCCGGCGAAGAACGCATCTACGGCTCGGTCGGCAACCGCGACGTGGCCGGCGCGCTGAAGGCGGCGTACGACGTCGACATCGACCGGCGCAAGATCGAGCTGCCGGAACCGATCAAGATGCTGGGCGAGTACGTGCTCCCCTACCGTCCGCACCCCGAAGTCACCATCGATCTCAAGGTCGTGGTGGTGGCCGAGGACTGACCGCGGTCCACCTTCCGAGCCGGACCGGCGCGCGGTACGGCTCCTGAGGACGGGCGACGCCGATGCGGCGTCGCC
>JBBDSD010000085.1:0-10637 GCA_040905065.1 Trueperaceae bacterium
AGAACGGCGCGTGCGGAGCGACGCCCGGCACGCGTCAGGTTCGGGTCCCGTACCGATTCGCGCCAGGCGTGCCCGGAGCGAATAGAAGGATCAACCCCATCACGACGTTCGCGAACGGAACGAACATCAGGAGGTACCAGGCCCCGCTCTTGTCGAAGTCGTGCAGTCGTCGAACGCCGTAGCTAACCATGGCGACCGCGTACGTCACGAGCAGGGCCAAGCTCGCCAGCGCCTCGCCTGCCCCTGGCTCCGTCGCGCCTGCCGGATCCCCGCCGAACGCCAGCGCCACGGCGAAGAAGATCAGGCCCCAGATCACGCCGAAGCCGAAGTACTGCAGGCGCCCGAGGCGGCCTTCGAACCGAAACGGATGGAACTCTTCCATGCTGTCCTCCTTCTACGTGCGTACGTGCGCGACTCCGGGGAAGCGCACTTCCGTTCCTTCGTAGCACGGTCGTGCATCTAGCGATGACAGTGGAGCCTTCGCCTCTTGCAGCTTGACGATTCGGTGCGACGGGAAGCGTCGCCGGACGGTCCTCGCCGCGACGTGCGCCGGCCCATGGCGCCGCGACGCGCCGCGTGTCGCCACGCAGATCGGACGATGGCGTCATGATGCGCATGTGATGCCAGGCGACCACGACGACGCCCACCCATCTTTTGCGACCGTGGCCGCGTCCCCGCCCAGCGACCGCCCACGTCTGGCCCCGCGCCCCTGGCTCCCGCCCGCCGCCGCCGAGCGCGTCGCGGAGCTGACCGGCGCGCTGGTCGGCATGGACGCCGACGCGATCGACGACCGCCTCGCGGCCGACGTGCACGGCGCCCGCGAGCGGTACGCGCGCAATGCGATCTCGTTGGATCCAGCCGCGAACGTGATGAACCCGAAGGCCGAAGCGCTGCTGGCCAGCGGGCTCGGGTCGCGGCCGTCGTTGGGCCCGCCGGGCGCCAAGATCGAGACCGGCGTCGAGCCGCTCGACGCGATCGAAGCGACCGCCGCCGAGCTGGCGGCCCGCCTGTTCGACGCCTCGTTCGCCGAGGTGCGGGTCCTCTCCGGCGCCATGGCCAACCTGGCGACCTTCCTGGCGCTGGCGAAGCCCGGCGACCGGATCGTGGTGCCGCCCGCTGCCATCGGCGGGCACGTCACGCACCACGCCGCCGGCGCTGCCGGCCGCATCGGACTGGAGGTCCACCCCGCCCCGATCGACGCGGACGGCTTCACGGTCGACGTGGACGGGGTGCGCGAGCTTGCGCAGCGAATCCGACCGCGCCTGATCACGCTGGGCGGAAGCCTCAACCTGGCGCCGCACCCGGTGGCGGAGGTGCGCGCCGTGGCCGACGAGGTGGGCGCGACGCTGATGTTCGACGCGGCGCACCTGTCCGGACCGATCGCCGGGGCCGCGTGGCCGAACCCCCTGCGCGACGGGGCGCAGGTGATGACGATGAGCACCTACAAGAGCTTGGGCGGGCCGCCGGGCGGCCTGGTCCTCACCAACGATCCGGTCGTCGCTCAGCGCGTCGAGGAGGCGGTGTTCCCAGGCCTGACCGCGAACTTCGACGCGGCGCGCGTGGCGGCGCTGGCGGTCGCGCTGCTGGACGCGCTGGTGCACGGGCGCGCCTACGCCGAGGCGATGGTCGCCACCGCCCGCGCGCTGGGCGACGCGCTGCGCGAGCGGGGCCTACCGGTGGTCGTCACCCGGCACGGCGTGACCACCTCGCACCAGCTGGCGCTGGACGCGCGTCGTTGGGGCGGGGGCGGGGCGGCGGCGCGCCGGGCGGCGCGGGCCGGCCTGCTGGCATGCGGCATCGGGTTGCCACTACCGGAGGCGGTGCGCGACGTGAACGGCCTTCGCTTGGGCGTGAACGAGATCGTGCGGCGCGGCATGGGGCCGGACGGGATTCCGGAGCTGGCCGACCTGCTGGCGCGAGCCCTGCACGGACACGAAGCGCCGGAGACGGTCGCGCCGGACGTGACCGCGCTCCGGCGTCGCTTCGACGGCCTCCGCTTCGTGCGTAGCTGACCGGTTCGTCCGATTCGTCCGGTTCGTTCGGGCTCGCGGGACCGTCGCGTCAGCCGGCCAGGACCGCCTCGGTCCAGAAGTACGCTTCGCCCCAGGTGCTGCGGGCGGCACGGCTCACGCGCGCGACCTCGTCGGCCGGCACGGCCTCCAGCTCGCCCAGGTCGGTCGGGTTGTAGTGGTAGGCGTACAGCCGGCTGAGGAACTGGCGGAACGGCAGCGACGACTCGCCGGGACGTTCGCCGTGCCCGAACACGGTGGGTTCCACCCCGTGCCCCCAGTCCTGACGACCTTCGGCATTGGGGTTCAGGAAGTAGGCGCGCATGCCGTCCGGGTCCGGTTCGGGATCGGCGTTCGCGGCCGCGACCGCGTCGTCGGCGGCCGCCCGGCCCGCGGCGCCGGCGGCACCCGAGACCGCGGTGCGCTCCGTGGCGACCTCGTCGGCCGCGTCCGGCACATGCCGCGCGACCCGCAACAG
The DNA here is from genome assembly GCA_040905065.1 of Trueperaceae bacterium. Taxonomy (GTDB): domain Bacteria; phylum Deinococcota; class Deinococci; order Deinococcales; family Trueperaceae; genus SLSQ01. The sequence continues at coordinate 2,488 of JBBDSD010000085.1, forward strand.
CGACACGGCGTGAAAGCCGAGCAGGCTGCCGCTGGCCGAGGTGACGAACAGGCCCACCGGGCTGGGGTAGGCCAACTGGTGCCCGCCGTTCCACGCCGGGTGGAAGGCGGCGTAGAACGTGCGCACGAAGGCGTCGTAGGCGGCGATGCTCTGGGTGACGGGGTCGAACGCGGAGCGGAAGCCGGTGGGGATCCAGTGGCCGTACATGGCGGGGTTCACCCACTTGTGCCCGTCGTCGGCGCGCAGCGCGGCACGCTTCATCATCTCGTTGTAGATGCGGTCCAGGTGGGGCACCAGCACGGTGGAGACGGCGTCCAGCGACAGGTCGATCTTCTCCAACGCCAGGCCGGCGGGCAGGATCGACGAATCGAGGACGGCGCTTTCGAACCGCATCTCGAGCCGGTCGCTCTTCGCCACCGTGATCACCATGTCCAACAGCTTGCCGGGAGCGTACTGGCTCCACAGCGCCAGGCCGCGCGCGCTCTGGCAGGTGGGGCTCCACCCTTGGCTGATGCCGAGCGGTTGCCCCAGCATGCTGAGCGCGTCGGCCAGCAGTACCGTGCCGGGCGGCAGGTCGCTGTGCACCGAGCGTCGGATGTTCTCGTGCACGGTGGGGTGCAACTCGAGGTCGGGCAAGCGCTGCAACGCCGCTCGCACCGGGGGGCGCGCCAGCAGCCCTCCGTTCAGGACCTCCGCCAGACCGGCGACCGCCTGCTCCGTGTCGGGATGCAGGGCCGAGCGGATCAGCGACGCCACCAGCTCGTGATGATCACGGAGCTGCTGCAGGCCGCCTTCGTTCAGCGATAGCGCGAGCGCGAGCAGCTCGGGCCGGTCGGCCACGTGCCGCAGCAGCATGGGGTGCTGCTTGGCGACCAGGCCGGTCTCCCGCATCGAGGCGCCCAGCGTCTCCGCTTCCGCTCGGAGCGCGTCGTCGTCGGCGGCTTCGAGGGCGCGGGCGTACGACGCCGGGTCGGCGTGCCGGCGCGAGAGCGGCGAGGGGCCGTCGATGGCGGCCAGGTGCTCCGCCAGGATCCGGTCGGCGTCGGTGGCGGCGTCGGTGGCGGCGTCGGTGGGGTCGGTCGTGACCCCGAAGCGATCGCGGGCGAACGTCAGCAGGGTGCGGGCACGCACGGTGACGATCGGGCGTTGGCGCATGATCATCCGCACCTCGCGCGCGAGGGTGTCCTTGACGCCGTCCAGCGGCACGTGCTCCAAGATCAGCGCGAACAGCGCCTGCGCGCGTTCGGCAACGGCGGGCGGCACGTCGCGTTCCGCTTCGGAGCCAGAGGGGAACGCCAGGTCCAGGTCGAGGACCATCACCTCCTGCAGGAAGGCGCGCGCCTGATCGGTGGTCACCTTCTCGTGCCGAAGGTGGCCGCTGGCGAGCGCCAGCATGCGCAGTTCGCTGATCGTCTCGAGCAGGCCGACCTCGCCGCCGGCGCGCAACGTGCCGCCGACCAGGCTGGGCACCAACCGTTCGGGGTGCTGCCAGGGCGTGTCGTGCAGAAGGTTGGCGTCCAGCACGTCCTCGATGCGGTCGTAGAGGGCACGCATGCCCTCGGCGTCGCGCATCAGGGCGGTGGCGGCGGTGAGGACCTTGGGCCGGTGCGTGGGCACGGCCAGGGCCGGTGCGTCGCGCAGGGTAGCGAGGGCACGGTCGAATCGTTCGGTTCGGGCTTGCAAGGTCATGGGCTCGCCTTCGGGGAGGTGTGCTGCCCGGGGGCGCCGGGGGTCATGCGTAGAAGTCGACGCCCTGGTAGTGGACCAGCAGCTCCTTCATGCGATCGGGGTCGGAGCCGCGCAGGAACACGGTGCCGTAGTGGTTGCCGTACCCTTCGCGGTCGTCGCCGACCTTGTGGGCGCTCGGTTCGATCAGGGTGTGATCCTCGAAGTAGGGGTCCTCTTCGAGTTCGGCGGGAATGCTGAGCCGTTCGACGTAGCCGGGCTTGGGGTAGACCATCAGGCAGCCGGCGACGGTGTCGGGCACGAAGTCCTTGGGCGGGAAGAACGCCTCGATCTCCTCTTCGGTGGTGGCCGGGTCGCTGCAGAGGATGTGGGCCTGGTAGGGACTGAAGCCGAACACCTTCTCGATCAGTTCGAACATGTGGCCGCCGGGAATGCGGTTGGCGACCTCGCCGAAGCTGAGTTCGTCGTTCTCGGTGAGGAACCACTCGGGGTGGATCAGGCCGTAGCGGATGCCGAACCCGTCGACCAGGCGCTGCATCTGCTTCCAGATCAGATCCCGCTTGGAGGCCAGTTCGGGGCCGGGCGGGATGAAGTTCGAGTAGCCCAGCTTCACGTACTCGGTGACGTTCAGGAAGCGGATCTTTCCGTCGTGGATGAACGCTTCGCAGCTGAACTCGCGGCCGGACAGGTGGCTCTCGACCAGGCTGGGGAAGTCGCTATCGCTCAGCTTGGCGTCGATGTCGGCCTTGCTGCGCAGCAGGCGGTGACCGACGGTACCCATGGCGTCGAACGGCTTGAGGTGCACCCAGACGTCGCCGTCGCCGGGCGCCTGGATCTGTGCCTGGTTGACGCGGTCCATGAAGGTGCGGACCTCGTCCTTGGTGCGGACCTCGTCGAACAGGCCCACGCGCAGGCCGGAGAGCAACGCCTTGCGCTTCATGATCGCCTTGTTGCGGAACAGGAAGCTGCGGTTGTGCACGGTGGGATCACTGCGGTAGATCGAGTTGAGCGCGCCGGCCCACTCGACCGTCTCTTCGTACAGCGGTACGGCCACCTGCGCGTCGTGCGGCTTCAGCTTCTCGGCCAGGGTCAACGAGTTGTTGACCTCGTTCCATTCGCTGAAGTTCCACGAGACGTAGGGGATGCCGTGTTCCTTGGCGTACGGCTCGAAGTCGGGGAAGCTGACCACGACGTACGGTTTGCCCAGTTTCTGGGCGGCTTCGATGGCGGGGAGGCTCCAACCGAGCAGGGCTGTGGCGTGGGGCATGCTGGGTCTCCTTTCGGGCGTTCGTTCGGTGGCACGGCTCGACCGTCGCCCACGTCGGGCGTCGGGAGCGGGTGCCCCGGGACGGTGCACGTACGACGTGAAGGTAGCACGGGCTCGTGAGCGACTTCGTTCGTGCCGGGGCCACGCCCGCCGCCGACGCGGTCCACGACGCGGCGTGCGACGCAACCTGGACGCGCTCCCGACGGTGCCGCGACCCCCTCCCCCCAGGACGCACGCCGACCCGGCGCACGGTGCTAGCCTTGGCGCCATGACGGCTTCCTCGGCGTCCCCTGCTCCTTCGCCCGCGCCCGGCTCGGTCCGCCACTCGTCGCGCATTCGCTTGAGCCGCGCGGCGATCAAGAACAACTTCTCGTTCGTGCGGCAGAAGGTCGGTCCTCACCCGATCCTCGCCAGCGTCGTGAAGGCCAACGCCTACGGGCACGGCATCGCGGCCTACGTGCCGCTGGCCGAGCGGGCCGGCGTGAGCCACTTCGCGGTGGCGTCCAGCTTCGAGGCGCAGGAGGTGCTGGCGGTCGGTAGGCCGGACAGCCGCATCATGATCATGGGCATCCTCTACGACGCCGACCTGCCGTGGGCGATCCGCAACGGGGTCGAGTTCTTCGTGTTCGACCTGCCGCGCCTGCGCAAGGCCGCGGAGGTGGCGCGCGACGTCGGCAAGCAGGCGATCGTGCACCTGGAGGTCGAGACCGGCGGCAACCGCACCGGTCTGCCCGCCAAGGAGTGGGGCACGGCGTTCGCGTGGCTCAAGAACCACGCCGACGCGCTCCGGTTCGAAGGGCTCTGCACCCACTTCGCGGGGATCGAGACGCTGGCGAACCAGTTCCGGATCCGCAAGCAGGTGCAAGCGTTCGAGGCCGCCACGGCCCAAGCGCGCAAGGCGAAGGCCGAACCGCGCCTTCGGCACGCCGCCTGTTCGGCCGCGGCGCTGGGCTTTCCGGACACGGTCTACGACCTGGTGCGGATCGGCACCACCCAGTACGGCATGTGGCCCAGCCCGGACATCTACAACCTGCACCTGACGCAGGTCGGCAAGAACCACGACTCGCCGCTGCAGCGGGTGCTGACCTGGGAGACCGACATCATGCACCTCAAAAACGTGCCCAAGGGCGAGTTCGTGGGGTACGGCACCGCCTACCAGGCGCCCAGCGACATGACCGTCGCGGTGCTGCCGATCGGGTACTCGAACGGCTACCCGCGCGCGCTCAGCAACCGCGGGCAGGTGCTGGTGCAGGGCCGCAAGGCCGGCATCGTGGGCCTGGTGAACATGAACGTGTTCATGATCGACGTCACCCACGTACCCGGCGTGAAGGTCGGCGATCCGGTGGTGCTGGTCGGGCGTCAGAAGAACGCCGTGATCGGCCTGCGGTCGTTCTCCGACTTCTCGCACTCGCTGAACACCGAGTTCGTGAGCCGCCTGCCGGCGGCGATCCCGCGGTCGGTCGGCAAGTAACGACGGGAAGCGGCGAGAAGCGGCGCGATAGACTCCGCGCCATGAGCGATCGCGCCCAGCCCGACTCCGACGCCCCGCCCGCCGTGCCCCGCGTCCGCCTCGCCCCCGGACTGGAGACGTCGCGGATCCTGACCGGCCTGTGGCAGATCGCCGACATGGAGAAGGACGGCACCCCCGTCGACCCGGAGGTGGGCGCCCGTGCCATGGAGCGGTACGTCGCCGCCGGCCTGACCACCTTCGACATGGCCGACCACTACGGCTCGGCCGAGTTGATCTGCGGCCGCTACCGCAGCACCCGCGGCGCAGGCTCCCCGGTCGAGACCCTCACCAAGTGGGTGCCGAAGCCGGGCCCGGTGCGCGTGGACGACGTGCGCGCCGCGGTCGACCTGGCGTGCGAGCGGTTGCGGACCGAGGCGCTGGACCTGCTGCAGTTCCACACCTGGAGCTACGACGATCCGTCGTGGATCGACGCGCTGGACCACCTGACGGTGTTGCGGGAGGAGGGCCGCGTCCGGCATCTGGGCCTCACGAACGTCGACGCCGCGCACATGAAGATGGCGCTGGACAGCGGCATCCCGCTGATCACGAACCAGGTCAGCTTCTCCCTGCTGGACCGTCGCGCCGCCCACGGCCTGGCGCCCCTCTGCGTCCAGCACGGCACGCACCTACTGGCGTACGGCACGCTGGCCGGCGGCCTGCTGACCGACCGCTGGCTGGACCGGACCGAGCCGGCCTGGGACGCGTCCACGCCGTGGTCGCTGAACAAGTACCGGCGCTTCATCGAGCAGGTCGGCGGTTGGGACGCCTACCAGGCGGTGCTGCGGGCGGCGCGGAACGTGGCCGACCGGCACGGAGCGTCGATCGCCAACGTCGCCACCCGCGCGATCCTGGACGTGCCCGGCGTGGCCGGCGTGATCGTAGGTGCGCGCCTGGGCGCGTCGGAGCACGTGAACGACACCGTGCGCACGTTCGCTTTGACGCTGAGCGACGACGACCGGGCGGAGCTGGACGCCGCCATCGCCGGCCTCTCCCCCGTCCCCGGCGACTGCGGCGACGAGTACCGCAAGCCGCCGTTCCTGACCGCGTCGGGCGACCTGAGCCACCATCTGGACGCCCTGCCGGCGCCGTACCCGACGCAGCGCACGCCGAGCGGTCGCACCGTCGTCTCGACCGGTACCGTCTGGGAGGACCGGGCCGGATACGCCCGCGCGGTGCGCGACGGCGACCGCATCGAACTGTCCGGCACCACCGCCGAGCACGGCCGGCGCCTGGTGGGCGGCAGCGACGCCGCTTCGCAGACGCACTTCGTGCTGGACAAGCTGGAGGGGACCCTGCGCAGCCTGGGCGGCCGGCTCGAGGACCTGGTCCGTACCCGGATCTACGTGCCCGACGCCGCCGACGTGGAGGCGGTCGCCCGCGCGCACGGCGAGCGCCTGGGCCACGTGCGCCCCGCAAACACGCTGGTGCGCGCGGGCCTGGTGGGCGAGGAGCTGAAGGTCGAGATCGAGGGGGAGGCGCGCGTCGCGAGGCCGGACGCCTGAGGAGCCACCGTTCGACCGGGCCGCGCCCCACGCCACTCCAGGTTCACGGCGCGTCCAGCAGCTCTTGGATCTGACCGACCGAGGGAACGCGTCCGGCGATCCGCACGCGTTCGTCGACCACCAGCGCAGGCGTGCTCTGGACGCCGAACGCCAGCATGTCGCCGTAGTCCTCGACCTTGACGACGGTGGCCTCGAGGCTGGACCGGTCGAGTGCTTGGCGCACGTTCGTTTCGAGTCGCTTGCAGTTCGCGCATCCGGGTCCGAGGATCTTGATGATCATGTCGCGCCTCCCAGCGTGAGATTGAGTCCGATCCCGAGCAGCAGGATGCCGCTCGCGACCACGAGGACGAACAGGCCGATCAGTCGCGGGCGAAGGACGCGCCGCAGCAGGATCATCTCCGGGAGGGACAGCGCGACCACGGCCATCATGAACGCCAGCAGCGTGCCGATCGCCAGCCCTTTCGCGTGCAGCGCTTCGATCATCGGGATGACGCCGGCGACGTTCGCATAGAGGGGCACCCCCATCAGCACCGCGATCGGTACGGCTAACGCCTGGTCGGGTCCCGCCCAGCGCGCGAAGAACGCGTCCGGGATCCAGCCGTGGATCGCGGCGCCCAATCCGATGCCGACCAGCAGGTACGGCCAGATGCGGCGGAGGACGTCGACCACCTCGTCCCAGCCGATGCGGAAGCGGTCGCCCCAGCTCGGGCGGTGCTCGGCGTCGCCCCCCGAGCCCACGCGCGTCTCGAACACGAACGGTTCGACCCAACGTTCGAGGTTCATGCGTCCGAGGACGAACCCACCCACGATCGCCAGCGTCAGTCCGGCGACGACGTAGATCACCGCTACCTGCCAGCCGAACAGTCCCAACAGCAGGGTGATGGTGACCACGTCGACCAACGGGCTGGCGATCAGGAACGACAACGTCACGCCCAGCGGCACGCCGGCGGCCACGAAGCCGAGGAACACGGGAACGGCGCTGCACGAACAGAACGGCGTCGCCACCCCGAGGAGCGCGGCCAGCACGTTTCCGATCCCCCGGCGGCGTCCGCCGAGCACGGCGCGCGTCCGTTCGACGCTCACGAAGCTGCGGAGCACGCCGACGGCGAAGATGACGGCGGTCAGGAGCAGCGCGATCTTGACGGTGTCGTAGAGGAAGAAGTGGACGGCGTCGCCGAGACGACCGCCTTCCGTCAAGCCGAACGCGCGATGCACCACCCAGTCGAAGAACGGCGCGTTGCCGATCCAGGCGACCGTCCACAGCGCGCTGGCCGCGAGAAGGATCGCGATGGGTGGCACGCGCAGACGCGGCCTCCGCCTCTCATCGACATACATCGATCTATTCATGACCGCAGCCTAGCCGGCATCCGATCGGCCGCCCAGGGACGAACCGCCCTTCGCGCGCCGTCCGCTCGCCGACGAATCGACGCGCGAGGGAGTCCCATGCGCCACGTGGCACGACACATTGACGTCCGTCCATGCATCGAGTATCCTCACGTCGTTCCCCTCCCGCCGATCCGCACCACGGCACGATGCGGATCGGTGGGAGCGTACGCCGCAACATCGACTACCGTCGATCAGACTTGGAGGCCTTCGATGACCACCCGCGAGTTCCTGCAGAGCCTGCAACCCACCCCCGACGCCCTGCTCGCGTTCCGGACCGAAGCCGGCCGCGTGCCCGGCGGCTACCACGTCACCGAGATCAAGGCGACCACCGTTCGCGCCATGAACTGCGGAGGCCGAGCCACCGACTGGCACGAAACGGTCGTCCAGGTCCAACCGCCGGCCGGTTCCAGCGACGAGGCTCCCATGTCGGTCGCGAAGTTCCTCGCCATCTACGAGCGCGTCACCGCCCGTCTGCCGATCGAGGACGACGCCTACCTCCGGATCGAGACCGGCGAACCGGGCGCCCCGGCGATCCCCTACCTCGCCGACGCCGTCAACGTCGCGGACGGCGTGGTCGAGGTACGCCTGGTCGCTCCCGCGGTCGCGTGCAAGGGGAACGACGCCACCGTCGGCGACCTGCCGGTCGCCCGGACGCCGTCCCGCGAACCGGACGTGCTGCACACCGCCGACGTCGCCTGCTGCTGACCACGTCGCGGCGTCGGCCCTCGCGACTTGGTCGCATGCGAGTGCGGTAGCGCGCCAAGCGGGGGGGGGGGGGGGGGGGGGGGGGGGGGGGGGG
>JBBDSD010000086.1:0-1747 GCA_040905065.1 Trueperaceae bacterium
GGCTGCGATCACGGTCGGTCGGACAGCAGCGGGGTCACGGCGTCCGGATCCAGCGGCCGGTCCGCGTAGGCGCGCAGCAGGTCGCTGGCCTGCTCGATGCGGCCGAACAGGTTCCACGTCAGGACGCCCATCAGGGCACCGTCCGCGTCCGCGCCGTCGCCGCCCTCGGCCCGGTGGTAGGTGACCACCCCGGGGGCGTCGAGGCCGGCGCCTTCGTGCGCGGCGGGCCCGTGCAGGCGGGTGGGCAGGTTGGCGTCGCAGCGTCCGACCCCTTCGAAGCCGACGCCGGCCAGGTCGCACCAGAAGTAGGGCAGGTGGTCGTACGGGGCGTCGGCGCCGGCCATCACGTGGCCGGCGTGCAGCCCGCCCGACTTCGCGAAGTCCTCGTGCTCGCTGCGGAGGGGACCGAGGCCGGGCTGGTCGGGAACCGCGACGTCGCCGACGGCCAGGAGGTGCGGGACCGAGGTGCGCAGGCGATCGTCGACCAGGACGCCCCCGCCTTCGGCAGCGACGGTGAGTCCGGCGTCGCGCGCGAGGACGTCGTTGGGTGCGACGCCGACGCAGGCGATGACGCGGTCGCTGGTCCACGACTCGCCGCCGTCGCCGTGCAGGACGATCGGACCGTCCGGATCGTCGCCGACCGGCGTCTGGCGTTGGATCAGCACGTGGGGCCGCAGCTCGATGCCGGCGCGCTGGAAGCGCAGCGCCAGGCGGCGGCCCAGCGGGGCCGGCAGGAGGCCGGCCAGGGGCCAGCGGTCGGGGTACGCGAGGGTGACGGCGTGGCCCGCCGTACCGCTGCGCCGGGCGTCGTCCGGTGCGTGCTCTGCAGCGTCGCGCGCTGTGCGGCGTCTGCGTCCGGCGGAGCCGGGCGGGGCGTGCCGCAGCGTCCAGGCCAGCTCGCAGCCCAGCAGTCCGGCGCCGACCACGGTGACGCGCGACGGGTGGGCGAGGGCCGCGCGGAGGCGACGGAGATCGGACAGCGATCGGAAGGTGGAGACGCGCGGGTGCTCGCGTTCGGCGAACGGCGGTCGCTTGGGCGTGGCGCCGGTCGCCAGCAGCGCCGAGCGCCGCCAGCGCCAGCGGTGCCCGCGGTCGTCGGTGGCGACGTGGGCGTGCGGGTCCAGACGGACCACGGTGCGACCGACGCGAAGGATCGCGTCGCCGAACGCGTCAACGTCGTGCAGCAGGTCGTGATCCACGGCGCCGGCGTCCCAGGCGTCCTTGCTGAGGGGCGGTCGCTCGTAGGGGGCGTCCGGTTCGCCGCAGAGGATCGCCACGCTCCGTTCCGGTACGTGATCATTCAGCGCGGTGGCGGCGGCGGAGGCGGCCATGCCGCCCCCGATGATCAGGTGATCGACCTCGTGCAGCGGACCGTCGGCCAGCGCGTCGGCGGCGACGTCGTCAGGTGTCGGCGTCACGCAGCACCCGCGCCAGCAACGCCCGTCCGGCGTCCAGCTGGTCCTCGTTCACGGTGTGGCCCAGGTCGGGGTAGAGGCGAAGATCGACCACGGCGCCCAGCTCGCGCAGCGTGGCGGCGCTCTCCTCGACCCGGTCGGTGGGGATGTGCGGATCGGGGTCGCTGCTGCCGAGGAAGATCGGCGTGCCGGCCAGGTCGGGCGCGTAGCGGGCGCGGTCGATCTCCGGCCCGATCAGCCCGCCGGCGTAGGCGATCACGCCGCCCAGCCTCCCGCCGCGCCGGGCGGCGGCGTCCAGCGCCAGGCAGGCGCCTTGCGAGAAGCCGCCCAGC
>JBBDSD010000087.1:0-1742 GCA_040905065.1 Trueperaceae bacterium
GGGTCGACGTCGTCGTCGGGAAGCAGGCGGCGGAAGCGGCCGCGGGTCACGTCGGACAACGGCGACACGGCGCGGGGCGCACGGAGCAGGCTCTTGGGCGTCATCACGATCAGCGGCTTGCGCCACGGACGGTGCACCTGCCGACGCAGCAGGTGGAACATCTGCGCTGGCGTGGTGGGGTAGGCGACCTGCATGTTGTCGTCGGCGCAGAGCATCAGGAACCGTTCCAGGCGTGCCGAACTGTGCTCCGGACCCAGCCCCTCGAAGCCGTGCGGCAGGAGCATCACCAGGCCCGACATGCGGCGCCACTTCTCTTCGCCGCTGGCGATGAACTGGTCGATGATCACCTGCGCGGCGTTGACGAAATCGCCGAACTGCGCCTCCCAGACAACCAGGCCTTCGGGCATGTCCAGGCTGTAGCCGTACTCGAAGCCCACCACGCCCGCTTCGCTGAGGGGGCTGTTGTGGATCTCGACCGGGCCCTGCTCGGACTGCAGGTCGCGCAGCACGTGATGCATGTCGCCGGTCTCGGGGTCGTGCAGTACCGCGTGACGGTGCGAGAAGGTGCCACGCTCGCTGTCCTGGCCGGTGAGCCGCACGCGCACGCCGTCGTTCGCCAGGCTGGCGATCGCCAGCGCTTCGCCGGCCGCCCAGTCCAGGTCGCGCTCGCCGTCGGCCATGGCGTGGCGCAGCTTCAGGCCGCGCGCGATCTTGGCGTTCACCGTGAACCCGTCGGGTACCTCGGTGGTGGCCCGCAGCAGGCGGGCGGCGTCCTCTTCGGGAATGCCGCTATCGACGTCCTCGACGGAGCCGTCCGAACCGCCCTGGTAGGGGCTCCAGACCCCTTCGCCGTGCGAGTAGGCCAGCTTGAAGTCGTCGCTTCGGGCGACCGACAGTTCGGTCTCCAGGTGCTCGCGTCGCTGCTCGGCGATGGCGTCGGCCTCGTCACGGGTGACGCCGCCCAGCTGCAACAGGCGCTCCAGGTAGTTCTCGCGCACGGTGGGGCGGGCGCGGATCACGTCGTACATGCGGGGTTGCGTGAAGGCGGGTTCGTCCCCTTCGTTGTGGCCGTGGCGCCGATAGCAGTACATGTCGACCACCACGTCGCGGCGGAAGCGCTGCCGGAAGTCGAGCGCCAGTTCGATCACCTGCGCCACCGCTTCGGAATCCTCGCCGTTGACGTGGAAGATGGGGGCCTGCAGCATCTTGGCGACGTCGCTGGCGTAGGTGGTGCTGCGGCTCTGCAACGGGCCGGTGGTGAACCCCAGCTGGTTGTTGACGATCACGTGCAGCGCGCCGCCTACCTGGTAGCCGGGCAGTTCCGACATGTTCAGGCTCTCCTGCACGATCCCTTCGCCGATGAACGCCGCGTCGCCGTGGATCAGGATCGGCATGGCCGCCACGCGCGCCACGTCGCCGATGCGGTCCTGCTTGGCGCGAATGCGACCGAGCACCACCGGGTTCACGTACTCCAGGTGGCTGGGGTTGAACGCCAGGCTCAGGTGCACCTTGTGGCCGTCCTGCGTCTCCAAATCGCTGGAGTACCCCAGGTGGTACTTGACGTCGCCGCGGCCCCGGTGCATCTCCGGGTCCACGTCGTCGAGAAAGAGCGAGATCGTGTCGTGGTCGAGCGTGAACGGGCAGACCACGCGCGCGTCGCCCGCGAAGGTCACCAGCGCGACGCGGCTTCCGTGCGCGGCGTCGAGAAGCCCGCGCACTTCCCGCTTCGCGCGCTCGATCCG
>JBBDSD010000088.1:0-7418 GCA_040905065.1 Trueperaceae bacterium
CGTGTCCGACGACGGCCGCTCTCTCCCGCGATCCCCGTCCGGGACTCCCCTACCTCGAACGTGTTCGAAACGATCCGCGCACCCGACGCGCGACCCTTGGAGGACCCGCATGGCCGACCCCGCCACCGACCCTGGAGCCCCCACGCGGCAGCGCGCGGAACCGTACGTACCCCAGGAGATCGAACCGCGCTGGCAAGCGGCGTGGGACCGGTCCGGTCAGCACCGCATCGACCTGGAGGACGATTCCCGCCCGAAGCGGTACTTCCTGACGATGTTCCCCTACCCGTCCGGCAACCTGCACGTGGGGCACTGGTACGCCGAGACGCCCGCCGACGCCGCCGCCCGCTTTCAGCGGATGCGGGGCGCGAACGTGTTCTTCCCGATGGGGTTCGACGCCTTCGGCCTGCCGGCCGAGAACGCCGCCATCCAGGCCGCACGGAAGGGCGAGGACGTCCACCCGGCCCGCCTTACGCGCGAACGGATCGCGTCGATGACGACGCAGTTCCAGCGGATGGGCGCCATGTTCGACTGGTCGAAGACGCTGGCCACCTGCGAGCCGGAGTACTACCGCTGGAACCAGTGGTTCTTCCTGCGGGCGTATCAGCGCGGCCTGGCGTACCGCAAGGAGAGCTACGTCAACTGGGACCCGGTCGATCAGACGGTGCTGGCGAACGAACAGGTGGTCGAGGGTCGCGGCGAGCGCAGCGGGGCGCTGGTGGAGCGGCGCCTGATGCCGCAGTGGCACTTCCGCATCACCGCGTACGCCGACGAGCTGCTGGACTTCGGCGGCTTGGACTGGCCGGAGCGCGTCAAGACCATGCAGACCAACTGGATCGGGCGCAGCGAAGGGGCCGAGGTCGCCTTCACGACCGACGCGGGTCAGGAGATTCGGACCTTCACCACCCGTCCGGACACGCTCTGGGGCGCCACCTTCCTGGTGCTGGCGCCGGAGCATCCGCTGGTGGCGACGGTCACGACGGACGGGCATCGGGCGGAGGTGCAGGCGTACGTGGAGGCGGCCGGCCGCTTGAGCGAGATCGACCGCCAGTCGGAAGCGCGCGAGAAGACGGGGGTGTTCACCGGTGCGTACGCGACCCGGCCGGTGGACGGGGCGCGCATCCCGATCTGGGTGGCCGACTACGTGCTGGTCACCTACGGTTCGGGTGCCGTGATGGCGGTGCCGGCGCACGACCAGCGCGACTTCGAGTTCGCGCGGAGCTACGGTCTGGACGTCGTGCCGGTGGTCCAGCCCGCCGACGTCGAGCGCCTGGACGGCGCCACCATGACCGAGGCGTACGCCGGCGACGGCGTGATGACGAACTCCGGTCCGTTCGACGGCACGCCGACCGGCAAGGACGCCGGACCGGACGGCGGCGTCGCCCGCGTGATCATGTGGCTCGAGGAACGCGGCCTGGGGGAACGGCGCGTGACCTACCGCCTGCGGGACTGGCTGATCAGCCGGCAGCGGTATTGGGGCACGCCGATTCCGATGCTGTACTGCGACGCGTGCGGCATCGTGCCGGAACGCGAAGAGAACCTGCCGGTGGTCCTGCCGGAGGACGTGGCGTTCATGCCGACCGGCGAGTCGCCGCTCCAGCACCACGCCGACTTCCAGCACGCCACCTGTCCGTCGTGCGGCGGGACGGCGCGGCGCGAGACCGACACGATGGACACCTTCATGGATTCGTCCTGGTACTGGTTCCGCTACCTGGCGCCGGACAAAAGCGACGGTCCGGTCGACTCGGCACGCGTGGCCCGCTGGACGCCGGTGGACACCTACACGGGCGGCATCGAGCACGCGATCTTGCACCTCCTCTACGCGCGCTTCTTCACGAAGATGATGCGCGACCTGGACCTCACCGACGCCAGCGAGCCGTTCCTGCGGCTCCGCAACCAGGGCATGATCCTGGGCGAGGACGGCGAGAAGATGTCGAAGCGCCGCGGCAACGTCGTCGATCCGGACGACCTGGTGGCGCGCTACGGCGCGGACGCGGTGCGGGCCTACCTGATGTTCATCGGACCCTGGGACCAGGGGGGCCCGTGGAACCCGCAAGGCATCGAGGGCGTGGTGCGGTTCCTGCACCGCGTGTGGGCGTTGGTCGAGGATCCGGCGCCGGAGGGCGGCTCGGCCGACGACGCGACGGTGGCCGAGCTGCGACGCGCCGCGCACACCGCGGTCGCCGAGGTCACCGACGACCTGGACCGCTTCCGCTTCAACACCGCCGTCGCCGAGCTGATGACGCTGCAGAACGCCATGATGAAGCTCAAGTCGGGGGCGCTGGTCGCGAACGACGCGTGGGAGGAAGCGGTCCAGCTGCTGCTCCTGCTGCTCGCGCCGATCACGCCGCACCTGGCGGAGGAACTGTGGCACCGGCGCGGGTTCGGGGAGTCGGTGCACCTGCAAGCGTGGCCGTCGGTCGACGAGGGGGCGCTGGTCCGGTCGACGATCGATCTGGTGGTGCAGGTGAACGGCAAAGTACGCGGGAAGGTGACGGTCCCTTCCGACGCGGACGACGCTGCGGTGCTGGAGGCCGCCAAGAGCGACGCGAACGTGGTCCGCTACCTGGCGGCGGGCACGCTGAAGCGCGAGATCGTGGTTCCGGGCAAGCTGGTGAACCTCGTCGTCGTCGGGTGAACGGCCTGCTGCCGCTCTTGGCGATGCTGCTGCCGGTCACGGCCGGGCACGTGCTGGGCCGGTTCGCGGTAGGGCCGCGCCTGCCGAGTGGCGGACCGCGCCGCATCATCGCGGTGGCGACGGGCCTGATCGGCGCCATGCTGCTGTGGGGCGGCGTCGGCACCTTCCAGACCGGTCCGGTCTGGGCGGGCAGCGCCGCGCTCGCGTTCGGCGGGGTGGCCCTGGGCGTCGCGTCGGCCGCGTTCCGGTCCCCTGCGGCGGGCTGAAGCGTCCCCTTCCCTCTTGGGCGGCGCTCACTGCGGCACGATGAGCGCCACTTCCAACAACACCGACAGGTCGGCGGCCGGCCGCACCAGGAAGCTGCGACGCAGGTCGTTCGGGTCGGGCGGCAGCACGTCGGTCACCACGCCGACCTGGATCCCGCGCGGGAACAGGCCGCCGTAGCTGCTGGTCTCGACCACGTCCCCGACCTGGACCGGGTCGCTCTCGACGAAGCGGACCACGCGGACGCGGCCGCCGACCTCGCCGACGGCGACGCCCTGCCCACCGCGATCGCGAACGGTGACGCCCACGCGCGACTCGGGATCGAGGATCGTGCGCACCACCGAGCGACCGCCGGTCGCCTCCGTCACGATGCCGACCAGGCCGGCGGGGACGGTGACCGGCATGTTCGGCTCGACGCCGTCGCGCTCTCCGGCCCCCAGCACCAACCGTTCGACGGCGGTGCCGCTGCTGCCGCCCACTACCTGCGCGGTCGCCACCACGCCGGGACTCTGCGCTTCGCGGATGGCGAGGATCTCGCGCAGGCGATCGGTCTCGAGTTCGAGGGACCGGAGCCGTTCGCGCGTCTCGTCCAGTTCGGTGCGGAGGCGCGCGTTGGCGTCGCGCAGGTCGCGGCGGTCCACCATCGCGCCCAACGCCTCGCGCAGGCTCACGCCGAGGCGGTAGGGAATTTGGTGCGGGAGCGCCACCGCCGCCGACAGGGTGGTGGGCGCCGTGCCCACGAACGCGGTGGTCACGAACGTCAGCATCCCCAACGCCAGGAACACGTACCAGGCACGCAGGAAGCTAGACAAGGCGGACCCCCAACTGGGCCGCGGCGTCGTGGACGGCGGGGAGGCTCAGGCCGATCACGTTGCTGTAGCAGCCGTGCACGTCGCCCACCAACGCCGCGCCGTGGTCCTGGATCGCGTAGCCGCCCGCCTTGTCCAGGCCCGCGCCGCGGGCGACGTAGCGCTCGATCTCCTGGTCGTGCAGCGTCCGCAGGCGGACGTCCGTCACGACCGAACGGTGGGCCGAGGCGCCGGCCAGGACCAGGTGGTGGGCGGTGACGACGTGGTGCGGTACGCCCGCCAGCCGCCGCAGGAAGCGGCGGTTCTCGTCCTCGTTGCGCGGCTTGCCGAGCGCGCGACCGTCCAGCACCACGACCGTGTCGGCGGCGAGGACCAGCGCGTGCGGCCGCTCCCGCGCGACCGCTTCGGCCTTGGCGGTGGCCAGGCGCGAGGCCAACGCTTCGGGTGCCTCGCCGGGGCGCGGCGTCTCGTCCACGTCGGCGGGCCGCGTCTCGAAACGCACGCCGAGCGCGGTCAGCAGGTCGCGGCGACGCGGGCTGGAACTGGCGAGCACGACGGCTGCGTTCGTCACGCCGCCCATCCTACCCGCGCGCCCGACCGCGTCGGGAGCCGCGCGCACGCCGCGGTATGCTCGCGCCATGAGCGAACTCACGAACGGCGATCCGGCTCCCGACTTCCGCGGCGAATCGACCGACGGACCGGTGTCCCTGTCGGACTACAGAGGGTCGTGGCTGGTGCTGTACGTCTACCCGGCCGACTTTACCCCCGGCTGCACCACCGAGGCGTGCGACTTCCGTGACGCCCTGCCGGACCTGGACGCGAAGGTGCTGGGCGTCTCCCCCGACGAGGTCGACAAGCATCGCGCCTTCCGCGAGGAGCACGGGCTCCCGTTCCCGCTGCTGGCCGACCCGGACCACGCCGTCGCCAAGACGTACGGCGCGTACGGCACCAAAACGGCGTACGGCAAGCAGGTCACCGGCATCCTGCGCTCCACCTTCCTGATCGCGCCGGACGGCACGCTGGCCGAAGCGATGCGCAACGTGCGCGCGAAAGGGCACGTGGACCGCGTGCGCACCCGTCTGGAGGCGCTGCGCGGATGACCCGGGCTAGCGACGACGCCAGCGCCCAGAAGCGCGCCGCTGCCGAGGCGGCCTTGGCGGAGGTGCGTCCGCACACCGTGCTGGGCCTGGGGACCGGCAGCACCGCGCACGCCTTCCTGCTGGCGTTGGGCGCACGGATCGCCGCGGGCGAGCTGCCCGGCGTTCGCGGCGTGGCCACCTCGCGGGCGACGGAGCGGACCTCGCGGGAGCTCGGCATCGAGCTGATCGACCTTCCGGCCGACGGCGTGGACCTGGCGGTGGACGGCATGGACGAGATCGATCCGGAGCTGGACGTGATCAAGGGCTTGGGCGGCGCGCTGCTGCGGGAGAAGATCGTGGCCGCGTCGGCCGCGCGGTTCGTGCTGATCGGCGACGCCGGCAAGCGCGTTCCGCGGTTGGGCACGCGCTGTCCGCTGCCGGTCGAGGTGCTGGCGTTCGGCGCCGACCGCACGCAGGCGCTGCTGAGCGATTTGGGGCTGGCGCCGACGGTGCGTGGCGGACCGAGCGAGCCGTTCCTGTCGGACAACGGTCACCCGCTGCTGGACTGCAAGCTCCCCGCCGGGTTCGATCCGTGGACGTTGGCGCAGGACCTGGACGCGCTTCCCGGCGTGGTGGGGCACGGCCTGTTCCTGGGCATGGCCGACGCGGCCTACCTGGCGGACGGCTCGCACGTGCAGCGGATCGATCGTGCGGAGGGCGCGTGATTCGAGCGATCGGCCTGGACCTGGTCGAGTTGAGCCGCATCCGCGGCGTGCTGAAGCGGCATCCGGAGCGATTCCTGACGCGCCACTTCACGCCGGACGAGGTGCGCTACTGCCGCTCGCAGCGCGATCCGGTGCCGTCGCTGGCCGCCCGCTTCGCGGCGAAGGAGGCGTTCCAGAAGTGCTGGCCGGAGCCGCACGGTTGGCGCGACGTCTGGGTGGTGCGCGACAGCGACGCGCCACACCTGGCGTTCGCACGCACCCTGGCGCAGGCCGTCTTCGAGCAGGGGCTGGTGGCGCACCTGTCGCTCAGCCACTCGCGCGATCATGCGGCGGCGGTGGTGGTGCTCGAGCGGCAGCCGACGGAGTCGTGAGCGATCGGGCGGCGCGATGCGTCGCCCGCAGGCCCGCTCAGAAGACCCGCTCAGAAGGCCCGCTCAGAACCCGTGCGCGACCTCTTCGAGCTGCTCCTCGTCGAGGATGGTGACGTTGCGGTAGCCGGAGGCGATCAGACCCTCGGTCCGAAGTTCGTGAATGATCTTGCTGACGCTCTCCCGCGTCGAGCCGGTACCTTCCGCGAGCAGTTCGTGGGTGGCGGCGATGCGGCGGCGCCCGTCGTCGTCCTGCAGCGCGAGCGGCGTGGCGGCCAAGGTCAGCAGGTAGCGCGCGACGCGTTGGCGCAGGTCGCCGGTCTGCAGGTGGTAGCCGTAGTCGATCAGGCGCTGCATCTGCTGCGAGAGGGAGTAGGTGACTTCGCGCAGGTCGTCGCCGCCGATGCGGGTCGGTTCGATAGATTCGATCTCGGCGTCGGTGAGCGCCTCGGCGGTCTCTTCGCGCCGACCACCGGCGAACGCCTCTTCGCCGAACACGTCGCCAGGCATCACGTGCCGGACGGTCAGCAGGCGGCCTTCGGGCGTCATGCGGGTGATGCGCACCAGGCCGGAGCGGACGCGGTACAGCGAGCTGGCGGCGTCGCCGTCGTGGTAGAGGGTGTCCTTGCGCTGGAAGGCGAAGCGGTGGCCGCGCGCCTCGTCGATCGTTCCGACGGTGCGCAACTCCAGCTCCGATCCGTCCGGCCGGGCGTCGGCGGAGGTGGAGCGTTCGCTGCGGGGGCTACGGACGGGTGCGCTCAGAACGTGGCTATGCATGGCAGATCCTCCTCGGGCCGGTCGGCCCTGTTGGGGTGCGCTTGCTGGAGCGGTCGCGGGCGCGGTCGGCGTCGACGTGCGGCGGCGGGTCACGATCGACCCGTGCGTTTGGACCGAATCAGCGCGTCGAAGCGGGCGACCGCATCGACCACGTTGTCGGCGAGGTAGTGACCGCCCAGGCGTTCGGCGGTCTCCGGTGCGGCGTCGAAGGCGCGGCCCCCGAACGCGACGATCGGCGCGGCCTCCAGCAGATGGTCGCGACGCGCTTCGAGGGCAGCGAGCGACTCGGCGCCGGAGGCCGAGACCAAGATGGCGGCCGGTTTCCGGTCGAAGGCGAGCGCCGCCAGGTCGGCGACCGGCGTGTCGGCCCCCAGGTAGGTGACGCGGTAGCCGTGCCGGCGCAGCATGACCGCCAGCATCAGCGCGCCGATCTCGTGCCGGTCGTGCGGTGCGCAGGTGACCAGCACCGCCGGACTGTCCGGGTGGGCGCCCCCGGCCAGCGATAGCAGCGCCATCAGGCGGCCCTGCAGGTAGCTGGTCGCGAAGTGCTCGTTGACGGTGGTGATGAGGCCGTCGTGCCAGCGCTGGCCGATCTCGACCAGGGACGGCGTCACGATGTCGCTCAGGACGGCGTCCAGTGGATGGAGGGCGTGCGCTTCGCTGAGGATCCGATCGCAGCGGGTTTCGTCCAGGTCGATCAGGGCCTCGGTGAGATCGGCGCGGAGCTTGGCGCCGGGGCGCCCGTCCCGGTCGGCGCCGGT
>JBBDSD010000088.1:7428-10564 GCA_040905065.1 Trueperaceae bacterium
CCCCCCCCCCCCCCGGACCAGATCGGCCGCGCGGGAGGCGGGCACGCCGTCGTCGATGTAGCGCTTCATCGTCTCGATCACGCGCAGGTCCACGTCGGCGTAGAGCCGGTAGCCGGACGTCGAGCGCTCCGGCTTGGGGCAGCCGTAGCGGCGTTCCCACTGCCGCAGCGTGGCGGCGGGGACGTCGGTCCGCTCTTCGACTTCGTGGACGGTGAACTTGCCTCGGGACACGGGATCCTTTCCTGAGCGACGACGCGGTCGCAACGAGTCGCGGTGCGGTCTTCGGGACGGAGGGGGTGGCAAAGGGCGTCCGGTTCCGATCCGAGAACTTGCATGGATCGTACGATGTTTGTTCATGGTTCGTCAAGGTCATTCCGAGCCGATACGCCAGCGTTGGGCGTATGCGTCTGCCTTCAGCCGCTTCGGGCAGTCGTCGCGATCGCGCCCTTTCAACGAAGACGTCGAATCTTCGTCAAAGGTCTGTTCATGCCTCGGTTCGGAGGTCGCGCGGCCGCCCGCGCCGGTGCGCGCCAGTGCGCGCCAGTGCGAACGGGCTCACGCGGGTACCCTGCCCCCCATGACGCGCAAGCAGGTCACGATCTGGACCGACGGATCGTGCGACACCACGAGCGGCGACGGAGGCTGGGGCTACCTGATGCGCTGGCGCGACCACGAACGGACCGACGCCGCCTACGAGCCGAACACCACCAACAACCGCATGGAGCTCACCGCCGCCGTCGAGGCGCTCCGCGCCCTGCGCGAACCGTGCCGCGTGCGATTGGTCACCGACTCGCAGTACCTGAAGAAGGCGTTCACCGACGGCTGGCTGGACACGTGGCAACGCAACGGCTGGCGCACCGCGGCCCGCGCGCCGGTCAAGAACCGCGACCTCTGGGAGGAACTGCTGAAGCTCACCGAGCGGCACGACGTCGAATGGGCCTGGACCCGCGGGCACGCCGGTCACGAGGAGAACGAAACGGTCGATCGTCTGGCGTTGGACGCCCGCAAACGCCGCACCCGCCGTCGGGCGACGGACTAGCCTTCGCGCGAGCGCGTACCGGCCAACCGCGTCAACACCTCGCGCAAGACGCGCACGCCGTCCGGTAGCGAGGTCGGATCCGCCCATTCGCCCAAGCGATGGGCGTCGCCGCCTCGGTAGACGCCGAAGCAGAGCGCCGGTACGCCGGCCGCCATGGCGGCGTTCGCGTCGGTGCTGCTGGCCGCCACGCGTACCTCGTGCCCGTGCGCGCAAAGCGTGTCCCGCACGATCGTCGTCAGCGCCCCGTCGTCCGACCTCCCGGCCGGTCGGTCGCCCACGCGTTCGACGTGGAGCCGCACGTCGTGGCGACGCGCCACGCTGCGCACGCGCTTCTCCGCCTCGCGCGCCATGGCCTCCAGAGTGGCGGCGTCCAAGCTGCGCAGGTCCAGCATCGCCCACGCCTCCTCCGCGATGGCGTTGATCGCCGAGCCCCCCTGGATCACACCCACGTTCAGGCTGCTGCGCGGCGCGTCGGGCACCTCGATGCGCTGGACCGCATGGATCGCGTCGCCCAGGGCGTGCACGGCGCTGGGCGACGGGTAGTCGCCCCAGGCGTGCCCGCCATCCGCCGCGAACGCGAGCTTGTAGCGGGTCGACCCGACCCCGGCGTCCACCACCGTGCCCAGGTGCCCGTCGACGGCCAGCAGAACGTCCAGGTCCCCGCCGCGCTCGGCGACGACGTGCCGCACCCCGCGCAGGTCACCGAGCCCCTCCTCGCCGACCGTGAACGCCAACATCAGGCGTGGGCGCCGCTCCACCGTCCCGCGACGCACCTCCGCCGCCAGGTGCAGCAGGACCGCCACGCTGGCGGAGTTGTCGCCGATGCCCGGCGCCTCCCAACGGTTCTCCGCGACCTCCCGCACCGTGACGTCCACGTCCGGCCCGAACACCGTGTCCAGGTGCGCCACCAGCGCCACCGTAGGCCCCTCGCCACCAGGGAGATCGACCACCACGTTGCCTGCGGCGTCGATGCCCGGCGCATGACCCACGCGGCGCAGAACCGACGCGACGTGCTCGGCCCGGCGCTGCTCGGCGAAGGGCGGCGCCGCCACCTCGCACACGCTGCGCAGCAACGCGCGCAACTCGGCCGCCGCGTCGCCATCGTCACGGAACGGAGGTCCGAACCGTTCGCCGGCACCTCCCGAAACCGCCTCTCCAGGGGTCACGGCGCGTCCTCGCCATCGACGGCCAGGTCGCGCAGGGGCGCGAACGGGTGCGGTCGGTCCCGCGGCAGCCAGCGGCAGAAGTCCGGTCCATCCGGCGGCGAGATCCGGTGCGGACAGCCGGGGCACTCCGGATGCTCCAAGGCGGTGTAGGCCAGCTCGCTCAGGTCGGCGGGCGCCCACGTCCGCCGGTCGCAACCGGCCCGGAACTCGATGCGATCGCTCACTCGCCGGAGTCCTGCAGGCTGGCGATCCCCTCCCGCAAGGCGTACAACGCTGCCTGCGTGCGGTTGTTCAGGCGCAGCTTGCTGAAGATCTCCGAGAGGCGGTTGCGTACCGTCTTCTCGCTCACGTCCAGCGCATCGGCGATGGTCTGGTTGCTGGCCCCCTGCGCCAGATGCCGCAAGATCTCCTCTTCCCGGTCGGTCAGTTCGCGGATGCGGTGATCGGGATGCTTGGGCAGCGACTCGGTCTTGCGGAACTCGTCGAGGATGCTGGCCGCCATCTCGGCGTTCAACAGCGTCTCGCCTGCCGCCACGCGACGAATCGCATCGACCAGATCGCCGGCGTCGGCGTCCTTGAGCATGTAGCCGCGCGCACCGACCTTGATCGCTTCGAACACGTACCGATCCTGCCGGTACATCGTCAGAATGATCACGCGGATGTCGGGCGCCTCCGCCAGGATCTCCTTGGTGGCAGCGACGCCGTCCAGATCCGGCATCTGGATGTCCATCAGGATCACGTCGGGTCGGGTCTCCAGCGCATGGCGCACCGCTTCTCGCCCTGTCGACGCCTCGCCGATGATGCGGAGGCCGTCCTCGGTCTCAAGGATGCTCCGCAATCCCTGGCGGAACATGGCGTGGTCGTCGCAGAGCAGCAGCCGTGTCATGCCGCCATCCTAGCGCAGGCGCCCCGTGCTACCGTGCACCGCGGC
>JBBDSD010000089.1:0-1734 GCA_040905065.1 Trueperaceae bacterium
GAACACCGACGCCACCACCCCGTGCACGACGGCCACCGTGGACGGCGCCAGCGGCAGGCCCTTCACCCACGCCTGCAGGTGGCTCGGCAGGATCGACGCGAGCGGCTGAGCGCCGAAGGCCGGGTAGGCGTGCAGCCGAAGGATGGACTCGACCTTGGCTGCGCTCGAGGGGCGGTGCACCTGCGCCCGGCGCCACGCCTCGGCGTACTCGCGGAACGTGGCACGGCCGGCGTTGGGGTCGACGTAGCGGCCGGTGACGAGGTCGGTGGTGACCTCGTCGAGCCACCGTTGCGCGTCGGTCTTGCGGTCGAAGTGGCGGGCGTGTTCCCGGCCGGCAGGGTCGCGGTAGCGGGCCCTCCATGCACCGTTGGGGCGTTTGGTGATCGAGGCCATCAGTCGTCACCCTGCTCAGCGCGCCGGTGGCGCGCCTGCAGTTCTTCGCGTTGCCGGTCGATCTCCCGCGCGAGACCGTCGAGCTCGAGTTCTAGGTTCTCGTCGTCGCCTGCTAGAGCGGTTCGGACGATCTCCTCTGCCCCGGTTCGGATCTTCCACAGTCCGGGATGCGTCGAGGAGCTGTAGACCTGCTCCTCCTCCTCGGGTCGCCAGTAGTGGGTCGGATGGGGCGGAACGAAGTCGGGCCCGTTCTCGCGTTGGTGCCGCGCGAAGTCGTCGCGATTCAGCAGCCATGTGCGGCCGCTGAGCCATGCTCGGACGCTTGAGGCCGGCACCACGTCGGCGGCAGTCAGTGCCACAGGCTCCTGGGCGGCGTACGGCGTGAGCAGCCACGTCGGCGGCACGTTGAGCACGAAGCACAACGCGAACAGCTCGTCGATGGTCACGTTCCGGCCCTTGGGGGGCGCGCCCAGCTCGATCCGGCTGATCGTGGCACGGTCCATCTTCGTGCCGTGCAGTTCGAGGCGGTCGGCGAGTTCGCGCGTCGACCAGCCGCGCCGCTCGCGAGCTTCGCGCAGACGACGGCGGAAGACCTCGCTCGGCAGCGGCGCATCGCCGTCGGATACCGAACCGGCGGTGTTGGCCCCGGGGAGCTGGGCGAGTTCGGCGCGTCGCTGGTCGACGCGACCAAGCGAGGACGCCCCTTCGTTGTCTGCCAACATTGCTCACCTGTGCGGATTGCTCACGACGGTAACACGTTCTTGCACCGCCACGCAATAGTGCGTATCGTCGCGGATCATCACCACGCGGTGAGGAAAGGTTGACACTGTGAGCGAAACAGCAACTGAACGGCTCATCGGGCCTCGGGGTATCGCCGACTGGCTCGACGTTCCCCTGGGAACGGTCTACCGCTGGCGTCAGACAGGGGACGGCCCGCCCGGGTTCCGCGTCGGCCGGCACCTTCGCTACCGACGCGAGGACGTCGAGGCTTGGCTCAACCGCCAGCAGCAGGCTGAGCACCGCACGGCGGTCTGATCGTGGGACCGCTCAATAGCAGCGACCCGCCCCGCAGAAGCGAGACGGGCCAGGTCGTGGCTGCCGGGCCGAACGACACGACGAAGGCTACACCGCCCACCATCGGCGACCTCGAACACCCGGACATCTGGACGCTGGCGCGTGTGCTCGGCCAGTACCACGACGGCGGGCCGTTCCCGTGCCCGAACCGCTTCTGCGTCGTCCGCGACAGGGTCTACCGCTGGCCGCTCACGCACACCCGCGCGTGCTACGTCCAGCGGCCCGGCATGGCCCGGTGCTTCGCCTGCGGGAAGGACTTCCCGCTCT
>JBBDSD010000090.1:0-10523 GCA_040905065.1 Trueperaceae bacterium
GGTCCGAAGCGGCCGAAGCGTTCGCCGCTGCGGTCGAGCGACCGCACCTGCGGGTGCTACCCCTCCCCGCCGCCCTGTTCCGATTCGCGGCGTACGGCAGCGAGTCGGTCGCCTGGATCGCGCGCCGGGCGCCGCGCCTGGACCTGCGCCGCGCGCGCGACCTGGCGGAACGCAGCTACACCTGCGACGTGACGCCCACCACGCGAGCGTTCGACTGGACGGCGGCCACGCCGCTCGCGGACGGAGCGCGGCGCACCTTCGCCTGGTACAGGTCCGTCGGGTGGGCGTGAGGGAGCACGATTCGGTCGGTCCGTCGCGCGCGCCCGGCCACGATCGCCGCGTCCTGTTCGCCTCCATCACCGTCGGCAACGGGCACCTCGTGGCGGCCGAGGCGGGCGCCGCTTGGCTTCGCACGCTGGTGCCGGAGGGCGTAGGCGTCGACGTGCTCGACTTCATCCGGGCGGTGGGCGACTTGGAGCTGGACCGGCGGCACAAGGCGTCGTGGCGCTGGATGCTGCGGCACCCGTGGTCGGCGTACTACGGGCAGCGGCTCCTGGACGAGGTCGTGCCTCCCGCGTGGACGCGCGCGGTGCAGGGCCGGATGCTGCGCGCGCACGCGAAGCGGGCCGCGGCGTGGTTGCAGCGTCACCCGTACCGGCTGGTGGTGTGCACCCACTTCTTCACCGCGCACGCGCTGGTGATCGCTCGCCGGCGGCACGGACTGCGCGTCCCGATCGTGACGCTGAGCCCCGACGCGTTCGATGCGCACGTCCTCTGGGCGCAACCGGAGGTGGACGCCTTCGCGGTGTACAGCGCCGCTGCCGCCCGCGACCTGATCCGGCGCGGGGTGCCCGAGCAGCGCGTGCGCGTGCTTCCGCCGGTGCTGCGTCCCGCCTTCCAGGAGTCGTGCGACCGTGCGACGCACACCGCGGCACGCGCGCGTTTGGGCCTGCCCGCCGACGCCTTCGTCGCCCTTTGGAGCGCGGGAGGCGAGGGCGTCGCCGGACCGCTCGAGCGGGTGCTCGCGCGCTTGCGGACCGCCGGCACGATGGAGCCGCCCGCCCCGCGCGAGCTGGCGATCGTGGTGCTGTGCGGCCGTAACGAGGAGCTGCGCGAACGGCTCGCGGCGGCCGACGAAGAGCTGCCCGGCATCCGCGTGATTCCGCTCGGCTTTCGCGACGATGTGCGCGAGTTGCTGTGCGCCGCCGATCTGTCGGTCGGCAAGGCCGGACCCGCCACCACCTTCGAGGCGCTGATCAGCGGACGTCCGGTCCTGTTCACCGACTACGCGGCGGCCAACGAGCGTGCCCTCGTCGATCACGTCGTCGCTGAAGAAGCTGGTCGCTTGGAGCGTCGTCCCGACCGGATCGCCGACCTGCTGCAGCGTTGGCGGGCGTCGGACGACGAACTCGACCGCCTGCGCGAGGCCGTCCGGGCCTTGGGCGTCCGCAACGGCGGTCCGGAGTTCGCGCGCTGGTTGCTCGCGACCTTCCCGTCGGTCGCGGAGGAGCAGGTACCAACCGACCCCGATGGTAGAACGTAGGTCGTGCCCGACCGGGACGCTGCGTCCCGCGGCCTAAGCGATTCCTCCGCATCCGCTCTCTCTTCGAGGTTCCCGTCATCATTGTCCGACTCGCACTCCGAAATTTGCTTCGTCATCCGTGGCGCTCGACCGCGACGGTGCTGGGGGTCGCCATCGGCATCGCGGCGGTGCTGGCGACGTTGTCGGTGGGCGCCAACGTGCGCGCCAACCTGCAGGCCGACCTGCAGGCCGCCGTCGGCCGCGCCGGCCTGTTGATCACGCCTGGCGCGGAGGGACGTGCCGTGATGGAGGCGGCGCCGCTGCTGGACGCGGTGCAGGGCACGCCCGGGATCGACGCGTTCGTGCCGGTGTTCCACGAGCGGTTGGAGCCGCTACGCCAGATCGAAGCGTTCGAACGGTCGATGGTGCCCGGCGTGGACAGCGGATTCCAGGTGGCGGGCCGGCCGATGGACCGGCCGGAGCTGCTCCCTGCGTCGCTGGTGCAGGGACGCTGGCCGCAGGGCGGCGCGGACGAGGTGGTCCTGACCGACGTGTTCGCCGCGGGGCGCGACCTGGAGGTCGGCGACGCGGTCGAGTTCGCCAGTCGCTTCGGCACGCTGTCCTTCGAGCTGGTGGGCCTGATGGACGCCGGCGAAGGGTACGCGTCGACCAACGGCGCGCGCGTCGCCATCGTGCCGCTGGACGCCCTGCAGCGCGCCCTGCGGCTGGAGGGCCGGATCACGTTCGTCGAGGTGCTGCTGGAGGACGGCGCGACCAACCCTCAGGTCCGCGACGCCCTGGAGTCGCGGCTGGACGACCGGCACGCGGTGGCGTCGCCGGCTGGCAGCGGCGACGTGGCGGGCGGCGTGGTGCAAACGCTGCAGTCGGGCTTGCTGGTGCTGTCGGTGAGCCTGCTGGCGCTGGGCGGCTTCATGGCGTACAACACCTTCATGGCGGCGGTGGTGGAACGCACCCGCGACTACGCGCTCTTGCGCACCATCGCCCTGCGCCGACGCGACGTCCGTCGCCTGGCGATGGCCGAGGCCGCCTGGATCGGGTCGTTCGGGGCGGTGGCCGGGATCGGGCTGGGCTACGGCCTGTCGTGGCTGCTGACCACCCTGAACGCGATCGGTCTGGGGTTCGAGGTGCGGACCGTGGTGATGCCGGCCTGGTCGCTGCTGGCGGCGACGGGCGCGGGACTGGTGGTGGCGCTGGGCGCGGGGCTGCTGCCGGCGCTGGAGGCGTCGCGCGCCTCGCCGTTAGCGGCGCGCCGCGGGGCGGACGCCGTGTCCGCTCCGGCGCGGACCGGCATCGGCTGGTTGCTGATCGGAGCGGCGGTGGTGTGCACGCAGCTGCCGTGGGTGGGCCGTTGGGCGCTGTTCGGCGGTGGCCTGGCCACCATGACGTTCGTGGCGGGCACCGCGCTCGCGGCCCGTAGCCTGCTGCGTCCGGCGTTGGTGCTGGCGCGGCCGCTGTTGCACCGGACCTTGGGCGTGGCCGGTCGCCTGGGCGCCTCGTTCACCGAGCGGAACGCTAGCCGCAACGGCGTGGCGATCGGGACCGTCATCGTCGGGACGGGCCTGGTGATCGGGGTGGGATCGATGATCGGCGGCATCGACGAGGAGATCCGCACCTGGATCGACACCACCATCGTCGGGGATCTGTTCGTCACCTCGCCGGTGTCGTTCCCTGAAGACTTCGAGGCGCGCGCCACGCAGGTGCCGGGCGTCGATCAGGCGTCCGGCGTGGGCCTGAACATCGTGCGCTTCCAGCCGCAGGACGCGCAGAGCGCGCGTAGCGGACGCAGCGTGGCGCTGATCCTGGTCGATTCGGCACGGTTCGATCCGGAGTCCGGCTTCGGGCGGTTCCAGTACCTGCAGGGCCAGGGGGACGACGTGGCTGGTCACGCCGCCCTGATGGACCCGGACGCCGTCCTGATCGCCAGCACGCTCCGCGAACGGTTCGGTCTGGGGGTCGGCGACACCATCGATCTGCGCACATCGGACGGGTTCGCCTCGTTCCGGGTGGGCGGCGTGGTCGTCGACTTCACCGGTGGGGGCGAGACGGTGGTGACCTCGATCGAGCAGATGGACCGCTTCGGGGGAGGGACTGCGGACCTGTACGTGCTGACCGTGCACGACGGCGTCGACCCGGTCCAGGTCGCGACCGACCTGCGCGCCACGTTCCCCGACCTGTACCTGGACGCGACGCCGAACGATGCCTACCGGCAGCGGATTTTGGACGTCTCCGAACGATCGTTCCGCACCACCGACACGCTGCTGGTCCTGGCCGTGCTGATCGCCGCCTTGGGCGTGGCCAACACCTTGGGCATGAACCTGACCGGGCGCGCGCGCGAACTGGCGCTGTTGCGAACGCTGGGCCTGACGCGCGGCGCGCTGCGGCGGGTGGTGATGGCGGAAGGCATCGTGGTCGTGATCGTGGGCAGCGCGCTGGGCGTGGCGTTCGGCGTGCTGCTGGCCGACGTGGTCACGCGCGGCGCCTCGGCCCTGACCGGGTACCAGATCCCGGCGCGCGTGCCGTGGGACCTGGTGGCGCTCGCCCTGATCGCCTCCCCCGCCGTGGGCCTGATCGCGTCGTGGCTTCCCGCCCGTCGCGCCGCCCGCCTGGCCCCGATCGAAGCGATGCGAGGTAGCGAATGAGCCACGCCGTTCCCGCCGTGCAGGCGGACCGACTCTCCAAGAGCTACGTCCTGGGCGACGCCCGCGTCGATGCTCTGCAGGACGTGTCCCTCGAGGTGCCGGCCGGCCGGTTCGTGGCCGTGATGGGGCCGTCCGGGTCGGGCAAGTCGACGCTGCTGCACCTGCTGGGCCTGCTGGACGCTCCGGACCGCGGCCGCGTCCGCATCGGCGACCGGGACGCGACCGGCCTGGACGACGACGCCACCACCGTCATGCGTCGTGACCGCATCGGTTTCGTGTTCCAGACGTTCGAACTGCTTCCCAACCTGAGCGCCCGGGAGAACGTGCTGCTGCCCGCCGACGTGGCAGGCCGCCGCGAAGCGGGCAAGGCCCGCCTGAGCGAGCTGGCCGCGACGCTGGGGATCGAGGACCGCCTGCACCATCGTCCGGCGCAGTTGTCCGGCGGGCAGAGGCAGCGCGTCGCCCTCGCTCGCGCGCTGGTGAACGACCCCGTCGTGATCCTGGCGGACGAACCCACCGGCAACCTGGACAGCGCCACCGGCGCCGGCGTGCTGGCCCTGCTGCGCGACGGCGTCGACCAGCACGGCTGGACGGTGGTGATGGTCACGCACGATCCGAACGCCGCCCTGGTCGCCGACCGCATCGTGTTCTTGCGGGACGGGCGGATCTCGGGCGAGATCGAAACCGACGACGACGACGCGCGAGCCCGCATCGCCGACGCCGCCGGCGTCTGACGCCTTTTGCAAGGACACCGACGGTGACGAGCGCTCCCCTCCCCCGCGATCCCCCACCGCCACCTCCGCCGGAGCGACCGAGCGGTTGGTTCGGTCGTCAAGCACGCTTCCTGACGCGACACCCCCGGATCGTGCTGGCAATCTGGCTGTTGGCGATCGGCCTGTCGCTTCCGGGCGCGGCCCGCATCGACCAGGTCCTCACCGCCCAAGCGGAGCTGGACGACGCGTCGGAGGCGGTGCAGGTGAGCCGCACCGTGGCCGAACGGTTTCCTGGCGACGATGCGGAGGCGACGGTGCTGCTGATCCGCCCCGCGCGCGACGCGACCGACGCGGACGCGTTCGCTGCCGACCGCGACGTCTACCTCGACGCGCTGCGGAGCGATCCCGCCCTGAGCGACGTACGCAACGTGGCCGACCTGCTGCCGGTGCGCAGGTCCGACCTGAGCTACCTAGGGCAACTGCTGTACGCCGACGCCGACCTGACGGAGGCGCAGCGGGCGGTGCGCGACGCCCGCACGCTGGCCCTGGACCATCCCGACCTGCGCGTCGCGTTGGCCGGGTCGGTCGCCACCACCCTGGAGCTGCAAGAGGTCAGCGGGCGCGACGCTCGCCGCGGCGAGGCGTTCGGGCTTCCCCTCAGCCTGCTGGTGCTGGCGGTCGCGTTCGGGGCGCTGGTCGCGGCCGGCCTGCCGCTGCTGGTGGCGGCCACCACCATCAGCGTCACGCTGGGCCTGCTGTTCGTGGTGGGGCAGGTGCTGCCGTTCGCGGTGTTCACGCAGAGCATCGTGACCATGCTGGGCCTGGCCACCGGCATCGACTACGCTCTGCTGATGACGAACCGGTTCCGCGAAGAGCTGCGCGCCGGCCGGCCGCCGCGCGAGGCGGCGGAGGTGACCGCCGCCAACGCCGGGCGCGCCGTCACCTTCAGCGGCCTAACGGTGATGGTAGCGCTCTCGGCGTTGCTGGTGCCGCCGCTGCCGTACATCCGGTCGGTGGGGGTCGGCACCATGGCGGTGCTGCTGGTCAGCGTGCTGGTCGCGTCGACGGCGCTGCCGGCCCTGCTGACGTTGCTGGGGCACCGCGTGAACTGGCTGCGCATCACCCGCCGCGAGCCCGGGGTGCGCACCCGCGGATTCTGGCGCGGGCGGGCGCTGGCGATCATGCGTCGCCCCTGGGCCTACACGCTGGTGGGCGGTGCGGGCCTGCTTGCGTTGACGCTGCCGACCGCCACCATGAACGTGGCCGATCCGGGCGCCCTGGGCCTAGCGCCCGGCACGGAGGCGCGCCAGGTGGTCTCCGCCCTGAACGAGCTGGAGCTGGGCGGCCTGCTAGGCACCGCCACGGTGCTGGTCGACGTGGGCGAAGGCGGGTTCTTCGGTCCGGTCACGCCCAGAAACGTCTCCCGCCTGGTGCGCGAGGTGCAGGGGCTGCCGTCGGTGGGGGCGGTGGTAAGTCCGTTCGCGGTGCAGACCATCCCTCGCCTGCTGCTGCTGCAGTACTACGTGGACGAGGATCTCGCCCGCGGCAGCGAGGTCGCCCCGCTGGCCGCGGCGACCGTCGGTCGGGAGGGGCGGTACGTGCAGCTGCAGGTGATCCCCGAGCGCGACCTGCCGCCGGGCGAGATGGCCCAGTTGGAGGCGGGCTTGCGCGAGGCGGTGCGCGCCGCCGGGTTCGAGGCCACGATCGGTGGAACCGCGCTGTTCGAGGCGGAGTGGAGCCGCGTGCTGTACGGCGCCTTCCCCGCGGCCGCCGCGATCGTGGTGATCGTGACGCTGTTGATCTTGGGCGTGGCGTTCCGGTCGATCGTGATCCCCATCAAGTCGGTGCTGCTGAACGCCATGACGGTCGCGGCCGCCTACGGCGTGATCACGCTGATCTTCCAGCACGGGATCGGGGCGGGCCTGTTGGGCCTGGACGGGGGGATGGGCTTCATCGACTCGAACGTACCGTTGTTCGTGTTCGCCATCGTGTTCGGCCTGTCGATGGACTACGAGGTGTTCCTGGTCTCCCGCATCTACGAGAACCACCTGGCCGGCATGAGCGACCACGATGCGGTGGCGACGGCGATGGAGTCGACCGGCAGCGTCATCACCAGCGCCGCGGCGGTGATGCTGGTGGTGTTCGGGGTGTTCTTCTTCAGCGAGGTCGTGCTGATCAAGACGCTGGGCGTGGGCCTCGCGGTCGCGGTGCTGCTGGACGCCACCCTGGTGCGGCTCACGCTGGTGCCGGCGGTGATGACGTTGGCCGGCCGCTGGAACTGGTGGTTGCCTGCGTCCCTGGCGCGCCTGGCCGATCGGATCGGCCTGCGGCACTGATCGACGCCGCGGAGATAAACGCGCGCCGCGCCGCCGACCGGGGCCGCGGCGCGCTCGCGGTCGCGTTCAGGCCAACCGGATCCGGGGATCCAACCAGGCGTACGCCAGGTCGGCCAGCAGGTTCGCCAGCGCGAAGGCGAGCACGGCCACCAGGGTGATCGCCTGCAGCATCGGCAGGTCGCGCCTATCGATGGCGAACGTCAGCAGGCGCCCCAGGCCGGGGTAGTTGAAGACGTTCTCGACCACGATCAGGCCGCTGATCAGCCACCCGAAGCTGATGGCGATCACGGTGATCGCCGGCAGCAGTGCGTTGCGCAGTACGTGCCGACGCAGCAGCGCGCCGGGCCGGATGCCCTTGAGGCGGGCCGTGCGCACGTACGGCCTGCGCATCTCCTCGACCACGCTGGCGCGCGTCAGGCGCGCGACGTACGCCAGCATCACCAGCGTCGCGGTGACGGCCGGCAGAATCAGTTGCGGCAGCGTCTGCAGGAACGTCGCGTCGGGCGCGACCGATGCGTTGGCGGGCAGCCACCCCAGCTGAAACGAGAAGATCTGGATCAGCACCAGGCCGGTCACGAACTCCGGGAGACCCACCACCGCGAGCGCACTGACGCTCACGAGCGTGTCCGGCCAACGATCGACGTACAACGCCGCGACCACGCCCAGCAGCAGCGCCAGCGGCACGGCGATCAGGAGCGTGAGGCCGGCCAGGCGCATGCTGGCGCGCATGCGTTGCGTCACTAGCGGCCGGATCGCTTGGCCGCTGGCGTAGCTGGTGCCCCAGTCGCCGCTCGCGAACGCGAACGCCCAGCGGCCGTACTGGACCGGTACGGGCTGGTCCAGGCCCAGGTCGCGGCGCACCTCGGCCAACGCGGCGGCGCCCGCCTCGCGCCCCAGCAGGATGCGGGCCGGGTCGCCGGGCAGGAGCTGCGTGACGGCGAACACCAACATCGACACCAGGATCACGGTGAGCCCCAGGAACGCCAAGCGGCGCAGCAGGTAGCGGATCACGGGGTCTCCCCTGCGGGCGCGGGGGTGGCCAGGTCGCGCTGAACCGCCAGCAGGTCGGGCAGCGGGTGGTGGCAGAGGATGCGGAGGTCGGCGTCCTCGTGCGTCCGGAGCGGCGGCGGTTCGTCGTGGCACGTCTCCGGGATCACGCGGGGACAGCGGCTGGCGAACGGGCAGCCGCGCACCGCCTCCCGCGGGTCGGGCAGATCGCCCTGCAACGGCGGCCGGTCGGGACGTAGCGCTGGGTCGGGTCGCGGTACCGCCGCCAGCAACGCTTCGGTGTACGGATGGTAGGGAGGCCGCAGCACCGCGTCGGTCGAGCCGTCCTCCATCACCTGTCCCAGGTACAAGACCGCGACGTGATCGGCCAGGTGCGCGACCACCGCCAGGTCGTGCCCGACGAACAGGTAGCTCACCTCGCGTTCCTCTTGCAGGTCCTCGAGCAGCGTCAAAATGGCGGCTTGGACGCTGACGTCCAGGCCGGAGACCGACTCGTCGAACAGGATCGCGTCCGGTTCGCTGGCGAAGGCGCGCGCCACGGCGACGCGCTGCTTCTCCCCTCCGGAGAGCTGGTCGGGCGTCCTTTGGGCAAAGTCGCTACCCAGGCGGACGGCGTGCAGCAGATCCTCGACGCGCTGGTCCGCCTCGTCGCGCGACAGGCCGGCGAGGTGCACGAACGGACGGCGCAAGGTGTCACCGACCGTGCGGTGGGGGTTGAGCGCCTCTTCGCTGGACTGGAACACCATCTGCAGCCGGCGCAGGGTGGCGCGGTCGCGCCGTGCCAGAGCGGGCGGCAGGCGGTCGCCGCCCAGCGTGAAGCGCCCGGAGCTGGCCGGATCCAGGCCGATGGCGGCACGCGCGAAGGTGCTCTTGCCGCTGCCGGACTCGCCGACCAGGCCCAGGGTGCGGCCGTGCCGTACGGTCAGGTCCACGCCGCGCAGGGCGCGCACCGATGGGGCGGGCCTGCCGCGCAGCCTGTCCAGCACGCTGCGCCGCACGGGATAGCGCTTCTCGATCCCCTCGGCCACCAGCGCGACCGGTCGGTCGTGACTGCCGCGCCGGTCGCTGGCGTCCGCAGGCGGAACCGGTCGCAGTTCGCCACTGGCGATGCCGTCCCAACGGATGCAGGAGACGCTGCGTCCGTCGCCGGCGTCGAAGAGCGGGGGGCGCTCCTCGCGGCAGGCGTCGATCGCCAGCGGGCAGCGGGGGGCGAAGGCGCAGCCGCCGGGCCGGAAGGCGGGGTCGGGGATCCGGCCCTCCATGCCCCGAATCTGCGCGCGCCTCCCGTCCGGTCGCTCCAGCTTGGGCACGGCGGCCAACAGCCCAGCGGCGTACGGGTGCAACGGCGCGTCGTAGAACGCGGCGGCGGGGGCGCGTTCGACCAGGTCGCCGGCGTACAGCACGTCCACGCGGTCGCACAGTTGCGCCACCACGGCCAGGCTGTGGCTGACGTAGAGCACCGCGGTGCGTTCGTTGCGAACGCGCTCGCGCACCAGCTCCAAGATCGCCGCCTCGGTGGTGACGTCGAGGTTCGTCGTGGGCTCGTCCAGGATCAGCAGTTCCGGTTCCGTCAGCAGCGCCATGGCGATCAGGACGCGCTGTTGTTGGCCGCCGGACAGCTCGAACGGGTAGGCGCGCCGAATGCGGGGCGGATCGGGAAGGCCCACGCTGTCCAGCATCGCGTCGATCCGTTCGCGGTTCGCGCGGGCCGGGCGGTCGGGATCGCTGGATTCGGCCAGCTGACGCCCCACGGGCAGCGACGGGTTCATCGAGGGGAGCGGATTCTGGGGGACCAGCTTGACGCGCCTGCGCCACAGGTCACGCAGGCCGTCGGCGCTCAGGGCGCCCACGTCGTCGCCGCCCACGTGCACGGTGCCCCGCACGATGCGGCCTTCGCCGGGAAGGGAGCGCAGGACGGCGAGGGCGAGCGTGCTCTTGCCGCTGCCGGATTCGCCCACCAGGCCCACGGTCTCGCCCGGGCGGATCCGAAGATCGACGTCGCGCAGCACCTCGGGCGCGCCGCGGGCGTGACCGTAGGCGACGGTGAGTCCGCGCACATTCAGACCGCCCGGGCTGGGCCGGCTCATCGGTCGTCCGCTCGCAGGGCGCGGCCCAGACCGTCGGCGGCGAGGTTGACGGCGACCACCAGCACGCTGATGGCGGCGGCGGGGAACGCTAGCGCCCACGGCGTGCGGTGCACGTGGTCGCGGGCTTCGGCCACCATCAGGCCCCAGTCGGGGGCGGGCGGTTGCACGCCGACGCCCAGGAATCCGAGCGAGGCGAC
>JBBDSD010000091.1:0-8476 GCA_040905065.1 Trueperaceae bacterium
ACCGAACTCGCCGACCCGACCCTGTTCGACCGGATCGTGCAGGAACTGGCCGACGCCCACGTCGCACCGGAACGCCTGGAACTGGAGGTGACGGAGTCGGCCGTGATGGCGGACGGGCCGACCGCGCTGGCCACCCTGGCGCGCCTCCGCGATCACGGCGTACGGATCGCGATCGACGACTTCGGAACCGGCTACGCATCGCTGATCTACCTGCGCAAGGTGCCGGCGCGCACGCTGAAGATCGACGCCTCCTTCGTCCACGACCTGAACACCGGCGGCGACGCCTCCGAACGCAGCCTCATCGAGGCGGTCACGAACCTGGGACGGGCGTTCGGGATGGAGGTCGTGGGCGAAGGGATCGAGACGCCGCATCAGCACCAGGCGTTGCGCGAGCTGGGCTGCCGCCTCGGCCAGGGGTACCTCTTCGGCCGGCCCATGCCCGAGGCGGCGTTTCGCAGCTGGTGGCACCCGCGTTCGGCGAGCGCCGACTGACGAAGTTTCCGCATCGACGGCCGGTACGCGGGACGTATGCTGGTCGTGGTGCCGCCGAGCGAAGAACGTACCGAATTTGTCGCACTCGGAAGCGGATCCAGGCACGTACGTCCTCTCGACGATCGACGCGTGCGACGTAGGCTCTGGGCCGGCTTGGCCACGATCGTGGCGCTGTCGGCCGCGACGGTGCTGTTGACGCAGTTCGCCCTTCGCACCCAGGAAGCCGCCACCCTGTTCGTGTACGCCGAAAGCCAGTGGTCGAAGGGGCGCTCGGAGGCCGTGAGCGGCCTGTTCCGGTTCGCGACCTCGGGCCAGGTGAGCGAGCTGGAACACGCCCGGCGCGGCCTGGGCGTCCTCGAGACCGACATGCGGGTCCGCCTGGCGCTGGAGGCGGCCCCGCCCCGCCGGACGGAGGCGATCGAACGGTGGATCGAGGGGGGACGCACCCCGCGCGAGGCGCGCGCGATGGTCGACTTCTTCCTGCAGTACGGAGGCTTGCATCTGTTCGCGCCGTCGGTCACGGTCTGGAGCGCCACCGACGACTACGTTCGCGAGCTCTCCGCCTTGGCCGACGCGATGGAGGCGGAGTACGCCAGCGGGGCACCCAGCTCGTCGCGCCTGGTCGCGGCACGCAGCCGCGTCCTGGACCTCTCCGACCGGATCCGGCCGTTGGAGCGAGCGTTCTCGCGCAATTTGGCCGACGCGGTCCTCTGGCTCCGCAACCTGCTGCTGATCGCGACGACCGTGGCGTTCGTGCTGCTGGTGCTGGTCTCGGCCGCGGTGATCGCCTGGGCGTACCGCGCCCTGCGCGAACGTGACGACGCGCTGCGCCGCACCTTCGAGCAGGCCACCGTCGGCATGGCCTACCTTGACGAACACGGTCGTTTCACCTCCGTCAACGAAGCCCTGGCGCGCCTGCTGGGACGCCCCCCGAGCGAGCTGCTGGGACGCCCGCTGACGTCGTTCGTGCACGAGGACGACCGTCCTAGCGACGATTCGAGCCGCGTGACCGCCCACAGCGGTCGGCCTTACCTGGAGTGGCGCGCCCTGCTCCCGGACGGCTCCACGCCGTGGCTCCGCAGCACGTTCAGCGAGGTACGCCTGGGCAAGGACGCCGATCGTCGCCGCTTCGCGACGTTCGAGGACGTCTCCGAAACGCGACGGTTGACGGAGGAGCTGCGCTATCGCGCTCGGCACGACATGCTCACCGGCCTCGTGAACCGCTACGAGTTCGAGCGCCGCCTGGATTCCGCCATCGCTGCCGCGCGCCGTAGCGGACGCCGGCACGCCGTGCTGTTGCTCGACCTCGACCAGTTCAAGGTGGTCAACGACACCTCCGGCCACGCTGCCGGAGACGCGCTGCTGTCGCGCATCGCCGCGGTGCTGGAGGACCAGGTCCGCACGAACGACCTGGTCGCTCGCATGGGGGGCGACGAGTTCGCCGTCCTGCTGGACGACGCGTCGCTGGACGACGCACGAACGGTGGGCGAGAAGATCCGACGACGTCTGGCACGCGAGGAGTTCGTGTGGGAGGACCGCATCTTCCCCGTGACCGTGAGCATCGGGGCGGCCGACGTGTCGGCGGAGGACGGCGACGTCAGCGCGGTCCTGCGGCGTGCGGACGTCGCCTGCTACCTGGCGAAGGACGCCGGTCGGGACCGGATTCACGTCTACGCGGTCAGCGACGAGGAGTCCGCCGTCCGGCACGGCGAGATGGAGTGGGTCGGCCGCATCCGCAGCGCCCTCAAGGAAAACCGTCTGGTGGCGTACGCGCAACGGATCGTGCCGGCGGCGGGCGCGAGCGGACTGCGCTACGAACTGTTGCTGCGCCTCCGCGACCGCGACGGCGAGCTGCACCCGCCGGGACGGTTCCTGCCCGCTGCCGAACGGTACGGCGTCATCGGCGAGGTGGACCGCTGGGTGGTGCGGCACGCCTTGGAGACGTTGGAGCGCCACGTGGATCACGTCGCGGAGCTGGAGGCGGTGCACCTGAACGTGTCGGCGGGATCGGTATCCGACCCGGCGTTCGCGACGGACCTGATCGACCTGCTGGACCATCACGACGTGCCGGGCGACAAGCTGTGCATCGAGATCACCGAGACCGCCGCCATGCGCGACCTGGGGCAGTCCCGACGGTTCCTTGCGACCCTGCGGTCCCGCGGCGTGCAGGTGGCGCTGGACGACTTCGGCAGCGGCCTGTCGTCGTTCGCCTACCTGAAGTCGTTGCCGATCGACCTGATCAAGATCGACGGTCTGCTGGTCCGGGACGTGGCGACCGACCCGCTGGACCGCACGCTGGTGCGATCGGTGCACGAACTGGCGCGCGTGCTGGGCAAGCGCACCGTGGCCGAGTTCGTGGAGAACGGCCGCATCGCCGACATGCTGCGCACCATCGGCGTGGACCTGGCGCAAGGGTACGGCGTGCACCGTCCCGAGCCGTGGACGAACCTTCTGGGCGCGCGCTCGGCGACGGACGACCGCGCGTCCACGACGGAGGCGTCCACGGCGGAGGACTCCTCGGTGGCGACCGGGGAGAGGACCGACGCGCCGCCGGACGCCTGAGAACGCGCGGTGGCTGGTGCGGGGACGGTCGCGCGCGGAGCGCGACGATCCGTCGCCTCAGAGTCCCAGGCGGTGCCAAGCCGGCCGCTGCGCGAAGGCGCGCACGAACGCTTCGCCCTCCTCGTCGTACGCCAGCAGGTCGACGTTGTCGCGGCGCCCCTGCCGCACGGCGATCAGCACGGCACCGGGCACGCCGGCGTGCACGTGCAGCCGCCGATGCTTTTCCGCCGCCTTCTTGCTGATGCCCACGCGCCGGCGCAGGGTCCGGCTCAGGTGCACGGACTCGACCTTGGGGTCGTTCAGCAGGGCGTGCAGGCGCCGCTCGGGCGTCATGCGGAGGTCATGCGGGGGGAGAGGTCCTGGACGGAGCGCGCGTCGGCATGCCGGAGCGTACCCGATCCGCTTTCGCCGGTCGGGCGTCGTCGCGTACGCTCCCGGTCGTGACCGATCGCGACCGGCACGCACGACCGCCGCACCGTTCTTCGCACCGTTCCGCGCACCGGACGTTCATCGCCCTGACGCCGTCCAGCACGCTGCGGCAGCGGCTGGTGGCCGCGCGCGACCGGCTGGCGGACCTACTCGCCGCGCCACCGTCGGACCGGCGGAGCGCGACCGACGCGGCGGCGCCGGTCCGTTGGGTCGCGCCCGCCTCCCTCCACCTCACGCTGGCGTTCCTGGGCGACCTGTCCGCCCCGCTGCGGCGCGCCGCGGCCTGCGCCGTCGCGGAGGCTGCGGCGGAGACGGCGCCGTTCGATTGGGGCGTGCGTGGCTGGGGCGGCTTCCCGACGCGCGAACGCGCCCGCGTCCTCTGGGTCGGCGTGGATCCCGGGGCCGAGGCGATCGTCGATCTGCAGGCGCGACTCGTCCAGCGTTTGCGAGCCCACGGCGTGCCGGTGGACGTGCACCGGCGGTTCGTTCCGCACCTGACGCTGGGACGCCTGCGCGGCCGCCGCGCGACGGTGCAGGTGCCGGACCGGACCGACGGTCCCGACGGCCCGGCCAGCCGGGGTTCGGCGCCGACCTGCCGCGCCGACCGGTTGCAGGTGCTGGTCCGTCGCCCGGCGCCGGCCGGCCCGCGCTACCGATCGGTCGTGACGCTCCCGGTCGGCGGGGGGTCGGACGAACGACGGGCCTGACGTCGTCCCTTCGCTTCGGTCGCCGTCGCTTCATGCGGCGGCCTGGCACGATACCTTCATTATTGAGGTATCGTGCGGACGTGCGATCGTTACCCGCCCCGAGCGTGCTCGCCCTGTACCGCGCCTCGCGCGTCCTGGTCGCCAGCGTCGAACCGTTCGCTCTTTGGGCCCACCGCTGGGGACGATTGGACGCTCGCGCCGGAGGCGCCGATCCGCCCGGTCGCCTCTCCACGCGGAACGACCGCACCGTCGATCGGGCCGACCCCGCCGCCCGCGCCGCCGGCGTCCGTCGCGGCATGACGGTGGCCGGCGCGCGGCAGCGCCTGCCGGGCGTGGCGGTGGTGCCGTCGGCCGGCCCGGCGGTCGACGCCGCCTGGGACGCGTTCCTGGACGAGATGCACGACGTCGCCCCGCGCGTCGCCCCGCTCCGGACCGGGGTGGTCGCCTGGCGCGGACCGACCGGCGACGCCGTCCCGTTCGCGGAGCGGACCGGCGCCCGCGTCGGCGCGGCCGACACGATCGAAGAGGCGTGGCTGCTGGCGTACCTGGCCGCGCCCGGCCAGGCCGCGACCGTGCCACCGGGAAGCGATCCGTGGCCACGGCTGGACCGGGCGCCGGTCCGTCTCTTGGGCGGCATCGGCCTGGACGCCTCCGGCCCGGACGATTCTCGTTCGGACGGCCCCGCCCTGGACCGCGGCGACCTGGAGCGGCTCGCGTGGCTGGGCGTCCGGACGATAGGCGCGCTGCGACGCTGGACGCCGGCGCAGCTGCGCGCCTGGTCCGGCGCCGCCGGACCGCGGCTGGTGCGGGTCCTGCACGGTCCCCGCAACGACCGGATCCCGGCCCGCACGCCGGCTCCGGTGATCGTGATGACGCACGCCTTCGACGACGCGGTCACCGAACCGTGGCGGATCGGCCCGATCGTGCAGCGACTGGCCGAACGGGCCGCCCGCGCCCTGCACGGCCGGGACGCCGAGCGCTTGCGGGTCCGCGTCCGGGCGGGCGGCCTGCGCAGCGAGGCGGTCCGCCGCGCCAAGGAGCCGCTGCACCGACCCGACGCCATCGTGCGCCTGGCCTGGCTGGCGCTGGACGAGACGCGCCTGGCCCCGTTCGGCATCGACGACCTGACCCTCGAGCTGTCCGGTCTGGCCCGCACCGCGACGCAGGGCGAGCTGTGGCAGCAGCACCGCCGCGCGGCCCGTGCCGCCCACGCCGTGCACGCCCGCTTCCCGGGGCAGGCGCGCCGTTTCGTGCCGCACGATCCGTACGCGTTGCGGTCGCGGCAGCGCTGGCGCCTGCTGGACGCGGCGACCGGCGATCCGCTGGCGTGGGGCGCGACGGACGACTCCGTAAGCAGCGGGCGCGCAAGCGGTGAGCACGAGGTCAGCGAGACGACCACCGACGGCGACAGCGGCCGACCTGCCGATCCGCACGGAGCGGACCAGGCGAAGCGACCGAAGCGTGCGATCCTAACCTCGTGACCGTGCCCCTTCCCCCGATGCCCGAGGTGCGCGCTGCACGCTTGAGCGACGCCCTGCGCGACCGGCGTTCGGTCCGTGCCCTCGCCCCCGAGCCGCTCTCGCTGCACGACCTGGCCGCCCTCGCATGGTCCGCGCAGGGGGTCACGCGAGCGGACGGCAAGCGCACCACGCCGTCCGCTCGGGACGCACGCCTGATCCGCCTGGAGCTGGCCGTCGGCGCCGTCGACGGCCTCGCGGTGGGGCGCTACGCCTACCGACCGGACGCCCACGCGCTGCACCGAATCGCGACCGACGACCTTCGACCCCGGTTGCAGGAGAGCTGCCTGGGCGATGCGGCAGCGATCGCTACCGCCCCCGCGGTGCTGATCCTGATCGCCGACACGCGCTCGGCGCACGTCCATTTCGCCGACCAGCCTCCCGCCGGGGCCACCGCGACCCGCTACGCGCTTCTGGAAGCCGGTACCTTGGCGCAGTCACTGGCGCTGATGGCCGCCGCTTCTGGGTTGGGCACCGTCCTGATTGCCGGGATCGACGGAGCGGCGGCCGCGACGACGCTGGGCCTGGACGAGGACCGGTCGGCCGTGGCCTACCTGCCGGTAGGGCGTCCGCGCGAGGGGCAGGGCGCCACGATGCGTGCTGCGCGACCGTGAGCACCTCCGTCAGCGACGCCGAGCGCTCGCGATCCCCCCGACCGTGAGCACCAGCACCACCGCGACGGCGAACGGGCCGACGACGTCCCCGAACCGTACGTACGGCGTCACGCCCCGATGTGCGCGGAGCTCGACGACCGCACCCGCCGTTCGGCCGAACGGAATCGCCTCGAGCGCGCGACCGTCCGGCCCGAAGGCGGCACTGGGTCCGGACTGGTTCACGAACGCCACCGGTCGGCCCGTCTCCACCGCCCGGAACGCCGCCACGCGCAGGTGCTGCCGCGGCGTGATCGTACGGGACGCGAACGCGTCCTCCGTCAGGTACACGAGCACGCCGGCGCCGTCGATCACCGCCTCGCGCGCGAGCGAGCCGAACACGGCGTCCAAGCACACCCCCAAACCGATGGGCACGCCGTTCACGTCCAGAGGCGGTACGCGCACGCCGCGCTCGTAGGCCCGCTCGACCAGCGGCACCAACGCGCGCTTGCGGTACACCTCGCGCACGACGCCGTCCTCGACGTGGAAGACCGTGTTGAAGCTGCGCCCCCCGGCGTACGCCACGCCCCCGACCAGCGCGATCGGGGCGGGGGCCAGCGCCTCCGCCAGGTAGTCGGGCACGTGCCCCGGACGTACCGGCATCGGCACCGCCGTCTCGCCCCACACGACCAGGTCCGCGTCCCGTTCGGCTGCCGTTCGCGTCAGTTCCGCGTACGGCGTCACCATCACGCGCGCCGCCTCCCGGTCGAACCGCGCCAGCAGCGAATCGGTGCTGGACACCGCCCCCTGGACCAGCGCCACCCGCAACGGTTCCCGCGTCGCGTCCGGCACCGCCGCTCCCGGCACGGGCGTCGACGCCGTCGCCACGACCAAGCCACCGACCACCACCACGATCGCGGCATGGGCCGACCGCGTTCCGCCGGACGCGTGCCGCAGCGACGCGAGCGCCACCCACGCCGCGTTCGCCGCAACGATCACCAGCGTGAGGCCGGTCACGCCCGACCAGCCCGCCGCCTGCATCCAGAGCGTGCCGTCCTGCGAATATCCCCACTGCATGAGGCCGTTGGCGAAGTCGCCCAACCAGGCACGCTGCGCGACCACGAACTCGGCAGCCGCGATGGCGACGGGAGCGAACGCCAGACCGGCCGCCGGACCCCACCGCCGCACCGTGCCCACGATGCCGACGCCCACCAGCGCCCACGGAAGCGAAGCCAGCGTGACGAGGACCAGGTAGGCCCACGGCTCGACCGCCGCGACGCCCTCGAAGGCGGCCAGCCCGAACCCGAGCGACG
Source organism: Trueperaceae bacterium (assembly GCA_040905065.1). Classification (GTDB taxonomy): domain Bacteria; phylum Deinococcota; class Deinococci; order Deinococcales; family Trueperaceae; genus SLSQ01. Next base: position 7,611 of record JBBDSD010000091.1, read on the forward strand.
CGATCGCCCCCGCGAGGGCTCCGCGCCAGAGGCGCCGCTCCCGCACCACCATCGCGAGGTAGGGCACCAGAGCGATCCAGGCCAGGTACGCGCCCCCGTCCAAGCGGAACGTCATGCCGCCCAGCGCAGCGGTGAGCGTGGCAGCGGCCAGCAGACGCATCATCGCCACGCCTGCGGCATCGGCGGTGGATCGGGGAAGGCGTAGGCCGTGCCGGACCACGATTCGGCGAAGCGGTCCAGGGGAACGACCACGTTGCCCCTAGCGGGATCGGCCAGGTACACGTGGCCCAACGCCACCGTGCGCACGATGCCGAGGCGTCCGCCCCCGTCCGTCAGGTGCACCACCAGCGGCAGGTTGATGCCCGGCAGCGCCGCCACGTCGCCCTCGATCCACCGACCGGCGAAGCCGTCGCGGCGCAGGGCGTCCCCCACGTCCGCGAACCGCAAGCCGGCGTCCGCGAGTCGCGGATGACGTGCGAGCGCCTCCTCTTCGCTCGCCTCGTGGCCCCTCCAGCTGCGGAGCGTGGCGATCACGGCGGCGGCACCGCTGACGTCGCGCTCCTGCTGCACCAGGTCCGCGTCCGACGTCGGGTACGCGCCCCCCGCGCGACGTTCGGCCCGTTCCGCAGCGTCGGCCAGGCGTGCGGTCTGGATGGAGATCAGCGGGGGGACCAGCAGGGCTGCGACGGACGCCACGGAGAGCAGGACGGCGCCCCAGGGCCATGTCGATCGCCGTGCGGTACGGGGCATGACAGGTTCGCTCACCGGGAGACGTTCGCTGGCCCGACCGCGACGCGTGCGCGATCCACCGCCGACGGTCGGCGTGCGGCTTCCGTGCAGGGTCGACGCATCGGACCGCGACCGAT
>JBBDSD010000091.1:8486-10496 GCA_040905065.1 Trueperaceae bacterium
GGGGTCCGATGCAGCGTTCGTGCCGTCGTCGGTGCTCAGAACGCCTGGCCGTCCTTGAACGTCACGAAGTAGAAGGCGCCGTCCTGCAGGTTGTCGGACGTATTAAAGAGATTCACCGTGACGTCGCCACCAGCGGTGCCATCCACGCGCGCATTGAACCGACCCGGCGAGACGCCTTGGACGATCGTCGCGTACCCGGAGCGCTGGTAGGTCTCGCCGTCGATCGAAATCTCGTACGTGCCGGCGCTCGTCCTCGTCGACGTGAAGTTCGAGGAACCGCTCTGCTTGTCTCCACTGGCAGCCACGTACCCGAACGCCAGCGGCAAGCCGCTTCCGACGGCGTTCGTGACGGTTCCGTCGACGTCGACCAGGAACGTCACCTCGCCGGCGTTCGCGCCGCTGATCAGCGGTCCTCCGCCACCGGCCTTCAGCGTCAGGGCCGGCCCGGTTCCGGTGTTCTTGATGCTCACGACGCCGTCGTCGTTGTCCGTGTTCCCTTCGAACAGAGCGGTGAGGCCCGGGTCGGCTCCCGTACGCTGATTTTCAGCATAGAACAACGCCTCCGGCGTGAAGTCGGCGACCTCGGCCGCGTCGCCTTCGACGCGCAACTGTCCGCTCATGACGTCGCCGGCTCGGTCGACCTTGCCGTCGACCTCCGTCTGCAGGTCGCTCACGTCCGTCTCGACCGTGCCGACCCGCGTGTCCAGATCGCTCACGGCGTTCGCGGCCGCATCGAAGTTGTCGTTCAGCAGGTTGTTCAGTTCGGCGGCGGAGAGGATGTCGCCGTCCTGGAAGTCAGCGGCGGTGTAGGTGAAGGCCAGGGTCCATACGCCCAGGCCGAGGGCGATGGTCAGGACGATGGTCAGGATTCGCTTCGTGGAGCGCATGCCGTTCCTCCTCGTGGTCGGTGCGGGACGGTCGGTGGTCGCTGGAGCGTGGCGCCTGCGGGTCGCGTCGGAGCGCGGGTCGCGGACGCTCATGGCGCGACCAGGCAGGAGCCGAACTCGGTGACGCCGAAGGCGCAGTCGGCGAGTTCAGCGGTGCCGGTCGTGAACGTGAAGCTGGTGGTGGTGCCGACCTGGGCTCCGGCGGCGTCCGTGGCGTCGGACGCGACGGTCACCTGGTACGTCGTGGTGGCGTCCATGCTGGTCTGGGGCACGCAGGTCCAGCGGTCGTTCCCGGCACTCCAGCGGACGTCGCAATCGACGGCGGGATCGATGCCGATGGCGGCCTCGGTCGCGGCGGTGTCCATCGCGCCCGAGAAGGTGACTTGGATGGGGGCGTTGCGCGGCACGTCGCTCGCTCCGTCGGCCGGTTGCGTACTCTCGACGGCCGGGCGGGTGGTGAACGTGAACGACGCGGCCGACCCCAGGGCGTCGCCGTCCGCGCTCTGGGCTCCGGTGCCGACCCCGAACGCGTAGCCCGTGCTGGGATCGAACGCATCGGTGGGGTCGCAGGTGAGCTCGGTACCGTCGGCGTTCCACGAGAAGGAGCAGTCGACGTCGGCAGGGGCATCGAAGGCGGCTTCGGTCGCGCCCTGGTCCATGGCCCGGTCGAAGGGGGTGTCTAATTGTCTGTGTAAGGGTGGGTTGGTAAAGGAGAACGGATCTTGCCTGAAGTGGAGAAGGATCTTTCGCTTGTTCCTGGCGCCATGGCGCCAGGAACAAGCGCGGCGATCGAATCGACCGACCCTACGGCCGGTGATGATGATGATCTTGAGCCTCTGCCCGCAGCGATCAGTGCCGCGGAGTTGGTGGAGAGCGGCGCGCTGGACGCCCTGTTCAAGCAGATCGATAGCGGCAGCGTTCGACTGTCCGGAACGGGTGGCTTGCTGCCTGAACTAGTGAAGAGCGTGCTGGAGCGCGGCCTGCAAGCCGAGTTGAGCGCGCACCTGGGGTACGAGAAGGGCGATCCGGCCGCGAACCTGTTCCCGAACAGTCGCAATGGCGCCAGCACCAAAACGGTTCGTACCGAGGTCGGGAACGTGCCCCTGGAGGTCCCCAGGGACCG
>JBBDSD010000092.1:0-10473 GCA_040905065.1 Trueperaceae bacterium
CAGAATCACGCTACCGAGTACGCAGACCGGCGCTACCAACTCGGGCTATTTGCCAGCAGGGAGGTCCACGTCGTGAAGATGAGCGAGGAGATCATGGAGATCTTGGAAGCGTATGACCTGACCGAGTCGTATCGGGCGGCTGGCGAGCTGGCGGGCTGTGACCACCACACGGTGAAGAAGTACGTGCAGTTGCGGAGTGCGGGACGCTCGGTCCTGCAGCGGCCGGAGCGTACGAAGGCCATCGATTGGTTCCTCGACAAGGTCGAGGAGTGGGTGGAGCGAAGCGAAGGAAAGATTCGGGCGGACCGCAGTCACGAGAAGCTGGTAGCGATGGGTTACACCGGCTCTGATCGCACTACCCGGAGAGCCGTTTCGCACGCGAAGAAGTTGTACCGGCAGGGCAAGTTGCGGGTGTACCGGCCGTGGATTGCGGAGCCGGGCTTGTGGCTTCAGTTCGACTGGGGCGAGGGACCCAGCATCGACGGTCGGCGTACGAACCTGTTCTGCACGTGGTTGGCGTGGAGTCGTTACCGGATCGTGATCCCTACCTGGGACCGGAGCATGGCGACGGTTGTCCTCTGCCTTGACCGGGTCTTCCGGAAGCTGGGTGGCGTTCCGACGTACGTCCTGACGGACAACGAGAAGACCGTCACGATGCAGCACGTGGCCGGAATTGCCGTCCGGAACCCGGTGATCGCGCAGGTCGGGGAGCACTACGGCGTGACGGTCGCGAGCTGCGTTCCAGCGGATCCGGAAACGAAGGGCGGGTCGGAAGCGACCGTGAAGATCGCCAAGGCAGACCTGTTGCCCCTGGCGACGAACCTTCGTGGCGAGTACGACACCTTCGAACAGCTCGAAGCGGCGTGCTGGGCGTGGGAAGCGCGAGTGAACGGTCGCATGCACCGCGTCACGCGCAGGACCCCGACCGCGATGCTGCTCGAGGAGCAACAGCGGCTGCATACCGTCTCGCAGCAGGTGTTCATGCACGCCATTGGGGAGGAACGCGTGGTGACGAAGGATTCCCTGGTCCTCGATCAGCACGCCCGCTACAGCGTCCCCCACGAACTCGCGCAGCAACGCGCGCGTGTGCTGGTTCGCGAGCATGGCGACGACGTGATCATTACGCACGCGGGTGACGACGGTTTGCGGGAGGTCGCGCGACACGAGAAGGCCGAACCGGGCGGCCTGAGGATCATCGAGAGCCACTACCCAGCCACGCCCGAAGGACCCCTCGCGCGATCCGTGCGGCCGTCGACGGGCCTGGAGAAGACCTGGGTATTCCGGTCCGTTTCAGGCCAACTGATCATAACGATCAGCGGTGATACGCCGCCTTCTTCCCCCGCCCCATACACAACTTTCGACAATAGCTCAACCCATCCTTGACGAACTGCACGAAGCCCGCTTGAAACCCGTCGGTGTGCTCATCACTGCCGGCGATCAGGAGACGCGCGACAAGGGCACGTACCGCGTGCCGAAACGCACCCTCGTCGGGCACTTGCAAGTCGCGCTTTAGTCCGGCCGGCTGCGCATCCCCAAGCAGCACCAGCTCGCGCGTACGCTCCTCGAGGAGTTCCAAGGGTTCCGCGTGAAGATCAGCGCCGGCGGGCACGCTCGGTTCGGGAACGACGTCTCAGATTGGCGGGAACCCGATCATGACGACCTGGTGCTCGCCACCGCCCTGAGCGTCTGGTGGGGCGAACGCCGCACGCCCTCACCGCGCGCGACCATCATCTGATGCACGAGAACGCCCGCCCCCAACGGAACGGGAGCGGGCAGACGGGGTGACCACGCCGGAGGCATTCACAGCGGCGTCACGATCCGACCGTACACCTCCGCACGTCGAGGCCGCCGCGCCCTTCGGGGTGCGCCGAGGGGCCAGCGGCACGTGCCAAGCCCGACGCGGCGTCGGCGCGACACCTCGTCAGTCTGCGGGTCGGCCTTCAACCCACAAGCGGTAGTCGGTGGGTTCCCTCAACATGGTTTGGAATCCGAGTCGGAATGGGCTCGTACCGCCGGGTTGGATGGTGTCGAGTTCCGTGTACGTGAAGCCTGTCCCCACGATCGGGCCTGCCAGGTACGCGCTCGCAATCACTTGGACGCTGCGCATGGCTTGATCGCTCGTGTTCGTGACTTGCCCTACCAAGTACCAACCGTAATCGTCCTGCACCAATCGGACATCGCTCGTGCTGAATACGTCCAGGGGCGGGTCGTCCGCCTCGCGCGCTTGGACTTGCAGCTCGTACGAAGCGAACTCCTGCACGTCCCTAGTACCGAGCGAGAACGGGGACCGCCCGCCCGCCTGAATAGTGCTGCGGTCGGTGTACGAGAACGTGCTGTCAATGAACGCCCCGTCTTGGTCGTAGAAGCTGGCGATCACCTGCACGAATTGAACGGGGTGGTCGTGCGTGTTGTGCACCTCCCCAATGACGAACGCACCGTACGTGTCGGTGCCGCCTGCGTCGTGTGTGATTCGAACATCCTGCGCGTAAGCAAGCCCGACGATTAACAGTAGTACCGCCATGATTTGTTTCATATGGCGATCCTAGCAGTCACCCGCACCACAGCTCCCGCAGAGACGACCGGCGCACCCCTAAGTTAGGTTCTCTACCGATCCCGGGATCCCCAAGCTGTCAGCTCGGCATGCCGGACCGATGGCCTCCCGACATGGCCAACCGTGTCGTCACGCTTGGGAGCTGGGTCGGTGTCGACACACTGACCGTTAGCCGGGTACGCAGCCCTTCCGTCCTGGACATCACTTCCTCACGTCTGTGCGCGGTTCGAGCAAGGACAAGGGGAAGCATGCTGGCGCCACGTTGTGTTGCCTCTCAGGGTGCCACGACTGGACGATATATGTTATCTGTGGCACTATTGCCGTGAGGCGATAGCATGCAGGCTGTGCCAATCAGATGGACCGTCCGCCCCTACCTCGACCGCCACAACCTCACGCCTTACCGGCTCATGAAAGAGTCCGGCCTGGCCCAGGGGACCGTCTACCGCCTCGTGCGCGGCGAGACGACCACCCTCAACGCCGAAACGCTCGACCGGATCATGACGACCCTGCGCCGCCTCACCGGCGAGGACGTCCAGATCGGCGACTTGCTCGAGTACGAGGAGCCCAACTGATGGCCGGCCAGCTCATCCGCCGCGGCGACCGCACGTGGCTCGTCCGCGTGTACGCCGGCACGGTCGGCGGCAAGCGCAAGTACGTGAACCGCACCGTGCACGGCGCCAAGCGCGACGCGCAGCAGGCCCTCACGAAGATGCTTCGCGACCGCGACCAGGGTGCCCTCGCCATCCCCACACGCACTACCCTCACCGAGTACCTAAACAAGTGGAAGGAATCCAGCCTCCGCGGTCGGGTCAGCCCCCGCACGTTCAAGAGCTACGACGACAACCTGAAGCGGTACGTGCTGCCGGACCTCGGCGAGAAGCGCCTCACCGCCGTGGAACCGTGGGACATTCAGCGCATCTACCAGGGCATGCGCGACCGCGGCCTGTCCGCCAGCACCGTCCGCGGCACACACGCCGCGCTCCGCAGCGCCCTCAAGCAGGCCGTCCGGTGGCAAGCAACCCCGCGGACGCCGTGGACCTGCCCAGCCCCAGCAGCGGCACGTACCACGCCCTCACGCCGGAACAGTCCCGCCGCTTCCTCGACGCCGCCGCCAACAGTGAATGGCGCGCCTTGTACCACGTGCTGATGGTGTGCGGCCTCCGGCCGGGCGAAGCGTTCGGCCTCACCTGGGAGTCCGTGAACCTGGCCCGCGGCACGCTCGCCGTCCGGCAGGCCGTCACGTTCGGCACCGGCCGCGAGCCAGTCCTGGCGGAGCCCAAGACTGCCGGTTCACGCCGCAGCATGCCGATCCCGCCCGAGCTGGTGCAGGTACTCAGTGAGCACAAGGACCGCACGCGCGACATTCACAACTCCCTCGGCCTGGTGTTCCCAAGCTATCGACGGCGCGTTGATCCACCCGAACAACTGGTCGAAGCGAGCGAGACTTCCACCGCGTCGCCGCGAAGGCTCGGCTTCCCAAGGGCTTCCGACTGTACGACCTGCGGCACACTTGCGCGACGCTCATGCTCGGCAACGGTGCGCACCCCGAGATCGTGGCCGAGAGGCTCGGTCACAGCACGACGAAGTTGACTCTGGACACCTACTCGCACGTCACGCCGACCATGCAGGACGCCGCAACGGTGCAGCTCGCCGGCGTCGTCTACGGACAGGGTAGCGATGGGGAGGTGAGGCCCGTAAACTGAGGCTCGTTGACGTGTGCGCACACTATGCGCACACAAAGGCCGACGCGCGGCCTCCGGCAAGAGACACCGCGCGTCGACGTTCCAGCGTCCTGGACGGACTTTCTGGTGGTGGGTCGTGTAGGACTCGAACCTACAACCAGCTGATTAAGAGTCAGCGGCTCTACCAATTGAGCTAACGACCCGGGCAGCTCGCGATCGGACCGGCGGCGACCGTCCGTCGCTGCGAGCGTCAAGGAGTGTAGCGCAGGCGCAGCACCTCGTGCAAGCGCAGCCGCGACGCGACCGGTTGACGCGAGCGAGGCTCGCGCTTCGTGCGGCGTCGGGGCGATCCTGCTACGGTCCTCTCAGCGTTGCTCGCGCCTCGCGCGTAGACGCTCTACGAGGGGGAAACATGTCGAGCATCAGGGTTCGCAGCGCGAACGCGGCGCCCGTCCATCGACGCGCCACGGCGATCGTCGCGACGCCGTCGGAACGTGACGTCGCCTCGCTCTTCGCGGGCACATGACGGGGTTCGCGGTCGATGCAGCGTGGACGCTGGCCGTGGCGTTCGCGCTGTCGCTGGCGTACGAGGCCTATCGGGCGACGGCGAAGGCCGGCGTGTCGCGGCACGACTCGCTCGCTGGGCTGGCGGCGCAGTCGCCGCTGTACGTGGTGGCGGCCGCCGTAATCGCAGCGCTGCTGGCCGGGCCCACGTGGGCCATCTGGGTCGGCCTGGCCTTCTGCGTGGCGATGATTTTGGTGTCGATCTTCTACTGCAACCCCTGCATCATGGTGGAGCGCGCGCCAGGTCCGATCGACTGGGCGGAGGATCTCGTGTTCACGGGGTTGCTGTTCGTCGCCGCTACCATGCTGATCTACGCAGCGATCGGCGTGGGCGCCGTTGGCTAGGTGCGGTCTTACGCCTTCGACGCGGAACGCTGCACGACGACGCGACTACCGGAACGTCGACGTGCCCCCAGGAAACGACGACGCGGCCTGAGAGGAGCACCATGATGGCCACGACGACCACGCCCAAGATCACGCCGTTCTTGATGTTCACCGGCCGCGCCCAGGAGGCGCTGGATCTCTATCTGGAGCTGTTCGACGACGCCGAACTCCTCGCCAGCCAGCGGCACGGCCCTGGCGGGCCCGGGCAGGAGGGCACCATCATGCACGCCACCTTCCGCATCGGCGACCAGGTGCACATGGCGATCGACAGTCCGCCCGTGCACGACTTCGACTTCACGCCGTCGCTGTCGCTGTTCGTCACGTGCGCGAGCGAAGAGGAGATCGACCGCCTGTTCGCCGGCCTGAGCGAAGGGGGTGACGTCATGATGCCGCTGTCGACGGAGCATCCGTTCGCTGCGAAGTACGGCTGGCTGAGCGATCGCTTCGGCGTGTCGTGGCAACTGTCGTTGGGTTTGGGGGGCGACGGTTCCATCTGACGTGACGAGCCGAGGCCGGCGCAACGGTCAGGGATGCGTACGCTTGGAGCACACGCCATTCTCGTGGACCGATCGTACGCGTCCGGGCATACCTAAGCGTGTCCGAGAATCGAGCGCGCTGGCGGGCAGCTTCCTGGCCAGGATGCTCGGCAACCCGATCTATCGCACCGTCCCCTCGCACCGTCTCCTCGCACCGTCCGCTCGCACCGACCCGACCTACGACCCCGCTTCCTCCCGCACCGTGAACGACGGACCGTCGCGTGCGGTGAGGTCGACCGCCACCTCCCGGCCGCCGAAACCGTGCACGTTGCAGCGCGCCCGTACCGTCACCAACGTGACGCCTTCCGGCAGCGTCAATCCACGAAGGCTGCGCGTGAACGGCTGCTCGTCGTCGTGCGGGTGCAGAAGCTCGCGCTCGCCGAGCACCTCGCCGCTCTCCGGATCGATCAGCTGCCAGGCGTCGGCGTAGTGGTCCCACCCCTCGTCCTGGTGACGGACGGTGACGGCCACGTCGTAGCGACCGTCGGCCCGGACCGTGACCACGACCTCCTCGACCTGGGCGTAGTCCAGCGAGGCGTGATGCGAGGGCTCTTCCTCCTGGGCCCAGCTCACGGCGAAGAGCACGGCGAGCAAGCACGTCGACAGCTTCAGGATGCGCGTCATGTCGCGACGATACGCCCGTCGGCGCCGCGACGGAACCCCGCCGCGCACCAAGGACGCCGGCCCCGTCCACGATCGCCTGACGCCCCCGTGCGCGATCGTCCTAACGTCGCTCGTGTACCCTGAAGCGTTGATGGAACCGTTCCGAGCAGGCGTGGGCGCGATCAAGCGTCGCATCTACACCGGCGTACTGCCGATGGCCGCCATGTCGGCCCTGATCGTGGGCTTCGCCGGGTCGCAGGAGCCGGACCGTGCCACGCGCATCTGGCTGGTGCCGATCGTGCTGGGCGTGGTGGTCCTGATCGCTTGGCTGGCGTTGCTGCGACCACGCTCGCAGGTGCTTCGCATCGAACGGATCCTGCTGTACTTCGTGGGCGCCCTGTACCTGATCGCGCTGGCCAGCGCGCCGACGTCGGCGTGGGCGCTCGGGGGGGGCGAGGTGGTGGCGCTGATCCGCGTGGGGTTGTGGACGCCCGTGCTGGTTGCCTTCGCGTTCCTGGCGTGCCGGACCACGACCGGCCTGGTGCTGTCGTGGATCGCTTGGGGCGCCTTCGCGGGCGTGGTCGCGGCGCTGCTCGTGTTCACGGACCGGGTCGATGCGTGGGCGGCGACCACGCTTCTCGAGGCGATGTTCGTGCAGGGCATGGCGATCGTGATGATCCAAGGCTTGGTGCACGTTGCGTGGATCGCCATCGATCGGGCCGACGCGTACGCGGTGCTCGCGGCCAGCGACCCGCTCACCGGCCTGCCGAACCGTCGCTCCGCCGAGGATCGCCTGGACGCGGAGATTGGTCGTGCGGACCGGTACGGGCGCCCGTTGTCGGTGATCTGGTTCGATCTGGACCGGTTCAAGAGCCTGAACCACCGGTTTGGGCACGAGGCGGGGGACCGGGTGTTGTCCGCGGTGGGCGAGACGGTCCGAAGCGAACTGCGCGAGCACGACCTGATCGCGCGGTGGGGCGGCGAAGAGTTCGTGGTCGTCCTGCCCGAACAGGCGTTGGGCGAAGCCGCCCGCACCGCAGAGCGACTGCGCGAACGTCTCCCGGCGACGTCGATGGACCTGCCGGACGACGAGCGCGTCACCGCCAGTTTCGGGGTGGCGGAGCGCCTACCAAGGGAGACGATGCGCGACGTGCTGCGCCGCGCGGACGTCGCCATGTACGCCGCGAAGGGGGCGGGCCGCGACCGGGTCCAGGTCGACGCGGACGTACCGGATCCACTCGCGACGGAAGCGACCGGCGAGGTCGGCACGTTCGCGGACGACGAGGAGCGCCCGGATGCGCCACCTGCGTGACGGACCGGCGCCCCAAGCGGGCGTGACGCCATCTTGGACCGGCGTCGCCATTCTGAAGCGTCGCATCTACCTCATCCTGCTGCCGCTGCTCGCGCTGCTGACGGCCGGGGTAGCGGTCGGCGGGTACCTGGAGCCGACGCGCTCGTGGTGGATCTCGGCCCTGGTCGCGATCGGGGCGTGCGTCGCCTGGGGCGTGCTCTGGCGTGCTCCGCAGCGGATGCGGACGGTCGAGCGGTCGTTGCTGTTCGGCACCGTGTTCGCGTGGGCGACGGTGCTCATGATCAACGTCGTGCCGGTCGCGTCGGCCGACGTCGACGCCATGTTGCGCCTGGGGTCGCGCATGCCCGCCCTGGCGGCGTTCGCGTTCCTGTCGCTGCCGGCTAGCGCGGCGACTGTGGTGGCGGCGGCGTGCTGGGCGCTGTTCGCGGCGTCGGTCGGGCTGGTCGGGACGTTCGGTGGCGGGCTCGGCACGACCGGCCTGCGGGCCCTGCTGGACGCCACGCTGGTGTACGCCATGGCGATCGTGCTGATGCGGGGGCTGGTGCACGTGACGTTCGGGACCCAGCGGCGGGCCGACCGCTGGGAGACGGTGGCGGCGACCGACGCGCTGACGGGCCTTCCGAACCGGCGGGCGGCCGAGGAGCACCTCCGCCGCGAGATCGACCGGGCGCAACGGCACGGTGGGGGCGTGGCGGTCGTCTGGTTCGACCTGGATCGTTTCAAGGACCTGAACGACGCGCACGGCCACGACGTGGGCGACGCCGTGCTGCGGCAGGTCGGTCAGGCGTTGCTGCCGAGCCTGAGGGGGCACGACCTGCTGGCGCGTTGGGGTGGGGAGGAGTTCGTAGTCATCCTGGCGGACCAGGACCGGCAGGCGCCCGTCCGCACGGCCGAGCGCCTGCAGGTGGCGCTCGCGTCGCACGGCATGGAGCGCGCGGTCGGCGTGAAGGTGCGGGTGACGGGCAGCTTCGGCGTGGCGGCGTGGCGGCGTGGCGTGCGGGTGAACAGCCGAGCGACGTGCTGCGGCGGGCCGACATGGCGATGTACCGAGCCAAGGCCGCCGGACGCGACCGGGTGGACGCCGACCCCGTAGCTCCGGATGCGATCGCGACCGATGCGAACGCGACCGGCCCGATCGCGACCGAACCGGCTCCCGTGCGCGAGGATGGGTAGGCGCGTCGTGATTCCCTCCTGGACCGGCGTCGCCGCCCTGAAACGCCGCATCTATCTGATCGTGCTGCCGCTCGCGGCGGTCTTGGCCGGCATCGTAGGCGTGAGCGGCTTCCTGGAGCCGGGCTTGAACACGCGCTTCTGGTGGTTGCCGCTGCTCGTGGCGATGGGGCTGCTCGCTGCGTGGGGCGCGGTGTGGAGCACGCCGGAACGGATGCGGGGGGTGGAGCGGTCGCTGTTGGCCGGTGGGGTGGGGGCGTGGCTGGTGGTGCTGGCGTCGACCGTCGTCCAGCCAGTCCCCGACGCTGGCCTGGACGTCCACACCATGGTCCGGGTGGGGATGTGGCTGCCGGCCGTGGTGGCGCTCGCCTACCTGTCGCTGCCGGTGGCGGCGGCCACGGTGGTGGCGATCGCGTGTTGGTCGGCGTTCGTGGCGGGGGCTGGGGTGGTGCTGGTGGTGGAGGGCGGCGTGGCGACGCCCGACGTCGGCACGATGGTCGAGGCGCTGCTGGTGCACGCCATCGCCATCGTCATGATTCGGGGCCTTGTGCAGATGACGTACGGCACGCAGGTTCGTGCGGACCGCTGGGAGTCGGTTGCCGCCACCGACGCGCTCACGGAGCTACCGAACCGACGCGCGGCCGAGGAGTACCTGCGTCGCGAGGTCGGTCGTGCGGAGCGAAACGGCGAGAACCTGTCGGTCGTCTGGTTGGACCTGGACCACTTCAAGGACCTGAACGACCAGCACGGACACGAGGCCGGCGACGCCGTGCTGAGGATGGTCGGCGAGGCGCTCGTGCCGGTGCTCCGCGGCCACGATTTCCTGGCGCGCTGGGGCGGGGAGGAGTTCGTAGCGATCCTCCCAGGGCAGGACCGCGCGTCGGCCGCTCGCACGGCCGAGCGGCTGCGCGCCACCCTCGAGGCGCACCCGATGGAACGAGCGGTCGGGGCGAGCGTGCGGGTGACCGCCAGCTTCGGGGTGGCGTGGTGGCGTGCGGGCGAGCAGCCGCGCGACGTGCTGCGTCGTGCGGACATGGCGATGTACGACGCGAAGGAGCGGGGCCGGAACCGGGTCGCGACGTCGGAGCCGGCACCTGAGCCCGCGTAGGATCGCGGCGTTACGTCCGGGACGTCCGGGACCCGCGACCGCTCTGGGATCAAGGCTCGCTGAACGGCACCGCCCCGCTCAAGGCGACCTGACCGAAGGTCGCGGACGGCATGGGACGACCGAAGTAGAAGCCTTGCAGCCAGGTGGCTCCCTCCCAGTACAGGAAGTCGGCCTGGGTCTTGGTCTCGACCCCTTCGGCGATGATCGCCAGGTCCAGCGATTGGCCCATGGCGACGATGGTGCGGACCAGCGCGAAGTTGCGGGCGTTCTCGGGCACGTCCTGCAGGAAGCTGCGGTCGATCTTCACGATCTGGAACGGCAGGTGCTGCAACTGGCCCAGATTCGAGTACCCGGTGCCGAAGTCGTCGATCGCCAGGGTGACGCCCAGCTCCGCCAGGCCGTTCAGGACGCGGGCCGCCTCCAGCGGGTGCTGCATCGCGAACGTTTCGGTCACCTCGGCGATGATGTTGGCCGCGTAGGCCCCGGTGTCGTGGAGGGCCTCCCCGAAGTCGCTCACGAAGTCGCGGCGTTCGGGCTGGGGGGCGGGCAGGTTGATCGACAGG
>JBBDSD010000093.1:0-10422 GCA_040905065.1 Trueperaceae bacterium
CTCCGGTGCCGGATCGATCGTGGCGTACGCGATTCGCGTGACCGACATCGATCCGCTGGAGTTCGCCCTGCTCTTCGAGCGGTTCTTGAACCCCGAGCGGATCAGCATGCCCGACTTCGACGTGGATTTCTCCGACGTGCGGCGCGGCGAGGTGATCGAGTACGTCCGTCGCAAGTACGGCGAGGACAAGGTCGCCCACATCGCGACGTTCGGCACGCTGGCGTCCAAGGCGGCGATCAAGGACGCTGCTCGGGTGATGGAGGCCAGCTTCGCGGAGGCGGACCGCGTCAGCAAGCTGGTGCCGATCGTGTTCGGTCGCTCGGTATCGATCGAGCGCGCCCTGGAGGAGGTGCCGGAACTGCGCGAGCTGGTCGACGCCGGCGCCGGTTCCTACGTCGAGATCGCCAAGTCGCTCGAGGGCCTCACCCGCCACGCCTCGGTGCACGCGGCCGGCGTGATCATCGCCCGCGAGCCGGTCACGGAGCTCGCGCCGCTGTTCCGCATGGGCGACGGCCCGATCGTGTGCCAGTACGACATGGGCTCGATCGAGGACCTAGGGTTCCTCAAGATGGACTTCCTGGGCCTGCGCACCCTGTCGTTCATCGAGGCCGCGGTCCGCATCGTGGAGGACACGCGCGCCGAGGTGCTGGATCCCGCCGCTTTTCCGCACGACGATCCCGCCACTTTCGAGCTTCTGTCGCGCGGCACCTCGGCCGGCGTGTTCCAGTTCGAGTCGGGCGGCATGGTCGACACCCTCAAGAAGCTGAAGCCGCGCCGCATCCAGGACCTGATCGCCGTGTCTGCTTTGTACCGACCGGGACCGATGGAGAACATCCCCGCCTACATCCGGCGTCACCACGGCCAGGAAGAGGTGCGCTACGACGACTTTCCGGCCAGCGAGGCGCTGCTGGCCCCGATCCTGGAAGAGACGTACGGCATCCCCGTCTACCAGGAGCAGATCATGCAGATCGCGCAGGCCGTCGCCGGCTACAGTCTGGGCGAGGCGGATCTGCTGCGGCGTGCGATGGGCAAGAAGAAGGTCGAAGAGATGGAGCTGCAGCGGCGCATCTTCACCGACGGCGCCGCCACGAAGGAGATCCCGAACGACGAGGCGAATCGGATCTTCGATCTGCTCGAGAAGTTCGCGAACTACGGCTTCAACAAGAGCCACTCCGCCGCCTACGGCGAGCTGTCGTTCCAGACCGCGTACCTCAAGGCGCACTACCCGGTCGAGTTCGCCGCCGCCCTGCTCACGGTCGAGCGCGCCAACAGCGACAAGGTGGCGCAGTACGTGGCCGACGCGCGGCAGATGGGCATCGCGGTGCTCCCGCCCGACATCAACGAGTCGCGCGGCGACTTCACGCCCGTCGGTCGGGTCGTGCGGTTCGGACTGTACGGCGTCAAGAACGTTGGCGACGCCGCCGTCGAACAAATCGTGGCGGAACGGGAACGCGGCGGCGCCTACAAGGACCTGTTCGACTTCTGCCTGCGGATCGATACGCAGCTCGTGAACAAGCGAGCGTTGGAGCACCTGATCAAGGCGGGCGCGTTCGACGCGTTCGGCGATCGCGCCGTCGTGCTCGCCAACCTCGAGTCGGCGATGCGTTGGGGAACCGCGCAGCGCCAGAGCCAGGCGTCGGGCCAGATGGCGCTGTTCGGCGCCGACGAGATCCAGCCCCCTCCCCTGGCCGCCAGCACGCCCCTCACCGAGCTGGATCGCCTGCGCATGGAGAAGGAGTCGTTGGGGCTCTACGTCAGTGCGCACCCGATGGGGTCGTACCCCGGTCTGGCGGAGGCGGCCAGCTGCCCGGTCGACCGGGTCGAGGCCTGGGTGGCGCAGCAGCGCAGCGACGGCGCCACGCACGGCCGCCTCAAGGTGGTGCTGTCCGGCATCCTGCAGGCGGTCGCCAAGCGCCCCACCCGCAAAGGCACCATGATGGCCCGCTTCGAGATCGCCGACGAGAGCGGCTCGCGCGAAGTGGTCGCCTTCACTCGCGTGTTCGACGAGATCGCCCCGTCGCTGGTCGAGGACGCGCCGGTGGTGCTGGTCGCCGAAGTGTCCGAGGACGGCGAGGCGGTGCGCCTGGTCGCCGACCGCCTGATCCGCTGGGACCTGCGCGAGGCGATGCCGGAGGTGGCGGTGCTGCGCTTCGACCCGCGCGAGATCGGGCCGCACCAACTGTTGGAGCTGCGCTCCCGTCTGGACGAGGTGCCCGGCACCACGCCGGTGCAGCTCCGGTTCCCCTCGCCCCAGGGCACCGTCACCTGGTCGACCGAGGGGATCCGCATCGACGGAGACCGCCTGCGCGAGATCGAGGAGGCGTGCCCCTGGCTGCGGACCCGGGTGACGATCGATCGCACCCGCCTGCTGGCCGACCGGGGACCGGCCTGGTCCCGCCCCGCCGCCGAGGCGTCCGCGAGCAGCGTGCCGTTCTAGGCACGCGCGAGCGCGGCCATTTGGATCAGAACTGCGTGGCGCGCGGGTTGCGTCCCGCCTCCACGTCGGTCTGGGTGGTCGCCATCTTGAACGCCTGCTGACTGGTGGCGGCCGCCAGCCCGGTCTCGAAGCTGATCACGCCTTGCGAGTACAGCTCGGCCAGGTGGTCGTCGATCAACTGCATGCCGTCCAGGCGCGAGTCGCGGATCGCGTCGTAGAGTTCGCTGCTGCGCGAGTCGTCGCGCACCAGGTCCTTGATGCGGAGCGTGCCCTTCATGATCTCCATCGCCGCCACGCGCCCCGGCTTGTCCGAGCGGGACACCAAGCGTTGGCTGACGATCGACACCAGCGACTCGGAAAACAGGATGCGGGCGGTGGCGCGCTCGTGCGGCGGGAACAGCTCGATCATGCGGTTCACGGTGCGGACCGAGTCCTGCGTGTGCAGCGTGCTGAACACCAGGTGCCCGGTCTGCGCTGCCGACAGCGCCGCAGCGGCGGTGGCGTGGTCCCGGATCTCGCCGATCAGGATCACGTCCGGATCCTGCCGCATGGCGGCCACCAACGAATCGGCGAAGCTGTGCGCGTCGACGCCGATCTCGCGCTGCACGATCGCCGACTTCTTGGAGCGGTGCAGGTACTCGATCGGATCCTCGACCGTGACGATCATCTTGTTGTGGACCTGGTTCAGTTCGTCGATGATGCGCGCCAGCGTGGTCGACTTGCCCGAACCGGTCGGACCGGTGACCAGCACCATGCCCTTTTCAAAATCGCGGATGTAGTCGAGGGTCTCCTGCGGTAGGTTCACCACCTGGAGCTGCGACTCGTCGCTGTTGATCACGCGCAGCACCGCGCTGACCGAGCCGCGCTGCCGGAACAGGTTGACGCGGAAGCGTCCCAGGCCGGACACGCCGTACGCCAGGTCCACCTGGTGCCGATCGTTGAACACCGCCTTCTGCCGCTCGTCGCAGATCGCGTCGACCAGCTTCTCGGTGAAGTCCGGCATCACCTTGCCGTCCCGCACCGGCGTCAGCTTGCCGTTGATGCGCGCCAACGGCGGAAGTCCGCAGTGCAGGTGAATGTCCGACGCGCCGCGTTCGACCATGGAGGAGAGAAGTTCGCTGAAGTTCACGGCCCTCACTCTACGACGGGTCGCCTCACGGGGGTCTCACCGGCGGACGACGGCGCCGCAGACGCGTCGCGATAGACTGCCCGCCATGACGCGACATGCCCATCCCCTCCCCCCAGCGCCCGTGCGACGCCCGCCCGGACGGCGCGCATGACCGGCAGGCTCGCACTGATCGCGGCGGTCGCCGCGCTGCTTCTGGTCGGCGTGTGGGCCACGTTCGGCGAGCGCTGGACGCTTCCCGCCGGCAGCGCCGCCAGCGAAGGCGCCCCCCCTACCGACGCGCCCAGCGACGCGCCCGACGTCCCGCACGACCACGACGTCCCGGACGGGTTCGCACCGGTCGCGTTCCTGACCGACGAGCCGGTGCGTGCGTTCGACGGTCCCGAACCGGTGCTGGACGACGGCCGCGACTACCTGGCCCAGATCGAGACGACGGCCGGCACGATCGTGGTGGACCTGTACCAGGACCGCACTCCCGTCACCGTCAACAACTTCGTCTTCCTGGCGCTCCACCACTACTACGAAGGCGTCCCGTTCCACCGGGTCATCGAAGAGTTCATGGCGCAGACCGGCGATCCGACCGGCACCGGCACCGGCGGACCCGGGTACGACTTCGACGACGAGATCGTGAGCGACCTGACGCACGACCGCCCCGGACTGCTCAGCATGGCGAACGCCGGGCCCGGCACGAACGGCAGCCAGTTCTTCTTCACCTTCGGCGCCACCCCTTGGCTGGACGGCGCCCACACCATCTTCGGCGAAATCGTGGACGGTCTCGAGGTGCTGGACGCCATCGAGCGCGTGGACCCTCAGAACCCGTCGGTGGTGGCGCTGCTCAGCGACCCGCCGAGCGTCCTGCAGGACCAGGGCGTGGATTTGGACGCCTACGGCGGGCAGGCGGCGGACGACGTCACGGACGAAGCCCGCCCGGCCACGGTCGAGGCATGGCTCGCACGACAGCTGGACGAGCTGCCGGATCTGGGCGCCACGTTCCGCCTGAACGGTAGACGCGGCGTGATCGGATCGGTGGACGGAGCGACCGCGGTGGGCCTCTTCGGCGTGCCAGATCGGATCGACCGCGTGACCGTGCTGGTCCGCGACCCGGACCGCGCGAACGACGACCCCGCAGCACCTCCCGACGCTGCTTCTACGGACGAGGAGACCGAATGAACGACCACCCAGCACCGACCGGCCACGAGCCCGTCCCGCCCCACGAGCAGCGCACCACCGAGTTCCGTAGCGCCGAGCAGGTGCTGGAACCGGGCCGCGACTACCGCGCCGTGCTCCGCACCAGCGCCGGCACCATGTCGATCGACCTGTTCCAGGACCGTGCTCCCGCCACGGTGAACAACTTCGTGTTCCTGGCGCTGCACCGCTTCTACGACGGCGTGCCGTTCCACCGCGTGTTGGACGATTTCATGGCGCAGACCGGCGATCCGACCGGCACCGGTCGCGGCGGCCCCGGCTATCGCTTCGACGACGAGTTCCATCCGGAACTGCGTCACGACGCGCCCGGAACGCTCAGCATGGCGAACGCTGGGCCCGGCACGAACGGCAGCCAGTTCTTCCTGACCTTCGCCGCCACACCGTGGTTGGACGACAAGCACGCCGTGTTCGGGCGGGTCGTGGGCGGCCTGGAGGTGCTGGACACCATCGCGCGCGTCGATCCGTCGCGCCCGGGTGGGGCGACGCCCGACACGATCGAGGAGCTCCGCATCGTGGTGGCCTGACGCCCAGCGCGAACGCTCGGTCCTCGGGGGCCGCGTTCCGCTCAAGCGGTCGCGGCTCCCTCGCCGATCGGGTCGATCAGCAACGCGCGGGCGTCGCGCGCGCGGGCCAGGTGATCCACGAACGTCGCCAGCGGCACGCCGTTCGCGTCCGGCTCCTGCCGACTGCGGAACGACACCGCCTCTGCCGCCTGCTCCTTGTCGCCCACGATCACCGTGTACGGCACCTTGAGCAGCTCGGCGTCGCGGATCTTGCCGTTCATTCGCTCGCTGCGGGCGTCGACCTCGGCCCGTAGGCCGCGCGCTTGGAGGTCGGAGCGGATCCGCTCGGCGTACGGTAGGTGCCGGTCGGCGATTCCAATGATGCGCACCTGCTCCGGCGAGAGCCACAGCGGCATGTCGCCCGCGAAGTGCTCCAGCAGGAACCCGATCAGGCGCTCGTGGGTGGACAGGGGGGCGCGGTGGAGACAGAGCGGCGTCTTGCGGCTGCCGTCCTCCGCCACGTACGTAAGGCCGAAGCTGCGCGGCTGCGCGAAGTCGACCTGGTTCGTGGCCAGCGTGAACTCACGACCGATGGCGCTCTTGATCTGCACGTCGATCTTCGGGCCGTAGAACGCCGCCTCGTCCTCCGCCTCGACGAACGGCACGTCGTTGTCGGTCAGGACCCGGCGCACCATCGCCTCCGTCCGCGCCCACAGCTCCGGCTCGTTCACGTACTTCTTGCCCAAGCCGCTCTGGGCGTGCAGCGACAGGCGCATGACGTATTCGTCGATCCCGAACAAACGGAAGTAGGCGAGGTACAGCCCGATCACCGCCAGGAATTCGGCTTCGAACTGCTCTTCGGTGCAGTAGATGTGCGCGTCGTTCATCTGCATGCTGCGGACCCGCATCAGGCCCATCAGCGCGCCGGAGTCCTCGTAGCGGTAGCAGGTGCCGTACTCCGCCAGGCGCAGCGGCAGCTCGCGGTAGCTGCGGGTGCGGGCGTCGAAGATCTTGTGGTGGAACGGGCAGTTCATCGGCTTGACGAAGTAGCGGACGTGATCGAGCTCCATCGCCGGGTACATGTCCTCTTCGTAGTACGGCAGGTGCCCGCTCTTGAGGAACAGATCCTCCTTGCTGAGGTGGGGACTGCGGACCCGCTGATAGCCGGCCTTCGTCTCCATCTCCTTCGCCAACGCCTCGATCTCGTCCACCATCACGGTGCCGCGCGGCATCCACAACGGCAGGCCGGGACCCACGTCGTCGTCCAGCGTGAAGATCTCGAGCTCCTGGCCCAGCTTGCGGTGATCGCGCTTGCGGGCCTCCTCGAGGCGCCACAGGTGGTCCTTCAGCTCCGACTCGCTGCGGAACGCCACGCCGTAGACCCGCTGCAGCATCGGACGGGACTCGTCGCCGCGCCAGTAGGCGCCGGCGATGCTCATCAGTCGTAAGTAAACCGGCGCACGGCCGGTCGACGGCAGGTGCGGGCCGCGACAGAGGTCGGTGAAGCCGCTCGGCGCGTCGCCCTGCTGGTAGAACGACAGCGCCTCGGATTCGGGCAGGTCCTCGATCAGTTCCAGTTTGTACGGATCGTGCGGATCGCGGTAGCGGGCCAGCGCCTCGTCGCGCGGCAGCTCGAAGCGGCGAAGCGGCAGGTCGTCCTTCACGATCCGGCGCATGCGGGCCTCGATCTCCGGCAGGTCGCCCGGCACCAGGCTGCGCGGAAGGTCCATGTCGTAGTAGAAGCCGTGCTCGATCACCGGACCGATCGCCAGCTTCACGTCGCCGGGCGCGAAGCCCTCCTCCACCATCTGCTCCCGCACCGCCTGCGCCATGACGTGCGCCAAGGTGTGGCGCGCCAGGTCGATCCACCCCTCGTCGCGCTTGGTGAGGATCGTCACCTCGGCGCCGTCCGGCACCGGCGTGGCCAGGTCGGAGAGGTGCCCGCTCACCACCGTCCCCAACGCCGCCTTGGCGAGGCCGGGGCCGATCGCGGCGGCCACGTCGGCACCGGTCGCGCCCGCGTCGAGGTCCAGCCGGGTTCCGTCGGGAAGGATCGCCTGTATGCGGTCACCGTGCGGCATGCGGCGGAGGATAGCACGGCCGCCGGCACGGTATTCTTCCGCTCATGCAGGTCATCGCGCTGATCGGATCCGACTCGGCCGCCTACGCCCTCGCGCGCTACCGCGATCCGCAGGCGCGCCTCTTGTTGCACGTCGTGCCGACCGGATCGGTGGCCGACGCCGTGCGGGCGTTGCCGGTACTGGGCTTCGCCGGGGCGCTGGTGTTCGGCGACGAGGCACGGCGCGAGGCGGCGGCGGCGTGCACCCGCAGGTCGCTGGACGCCGAGGACCTGGGCGCCATCGACGTCGTCACCGTCGCCGGCGACGCCACCTTGGGCGATCACGTGGGCGGCCGCGCCGTGGTGGACGGATTGCGCTCGGGCGGGTGGGAGCCGAACGGCGCGCGCGTCGTGGCGCTCGGCACGGCGCCGGGTACGCGCGCCGTGCTGCGCGAGCTGGTCGCCGACGGCGCGGCCGAAGCGACGCTGGTCGCCCGCGACGCGCCCGGCGCCGAACGGGCGCTGCCGATGCTGCCCGCCGGCGCGCACGGCCGACCGATGGCGGTGCACGATCCGGCCCTCGCATCGGTGCTGGAACGCTGCGACCTGCTGCTCCGCAGCGAGGACCTGCTGGCGCCCGACGCCGCGCTGCTCGGGCCGCACCTCACCATGGTCGACCTGGCGTCCGACCTTGCTCCCGCCTTGCGCACGGCCGGACGCGACGCCGGCGCCACCACCGTGGTCTGGTCGGACGTCGAAGCGCACCGCGTCGCTTCGGGCCTGAAGGCGGTCGTGGGCGGCGAGGTCGACGTGGCCAGCCTGCACGAGGCCTTCCTGTCGGCGCCGTGAACGTGTCCACGCCGCCCCGCCGCAGGCGAGGCGCTCTCACGCTCGTCACCTCGCGCGCGCGTACGCTCCGGACCGTCATGCCGACCCTCCCCGACCGATCCGTGCTCCGACCGTGCCTATCGCTCCTGACGATCCTGCTGCTGGGCGCCTGCGTGCTGGCGCAACCCGCAGCTGGCGACGGCGACGGACTGATCGTGCCCGCAGCGATGTACGACGTGCGCGACGGGGCGGTGGTGTTCCTGTCGCCGCGGGGCGAGGTGCGCTACCTGGGCGGCCTCGGTTGGAGCGACGGAAGCGACCTGCCGCCCCCGCGCTACGACCGCGAAGGACGCCTGGTGCTGGACGAGATCACCGCCCGCGCTTTGGGCCTGCCCCGCATCGCCGGGGTCCGGACCGGACTGGACGGCTCGGTGTCGCGCATCGTGATCGATCTGGCCGACGTCGACGCGAGCGCCTGGTCGCAGGTCCGCAGCGAGACGTCGGTACGTGCGGGCGCACCGGTGGACCTGGCGCTTCCGCCCGTCCTGGTCACGGACGCTGCCCTGCTGACGTTCGGGTCCGTGACGGTGCGCTCTCTCCCGGCCGGTCCGGACGGTCCGGCGCGCCTGCGCATCGAGGCGCCCGACGCCGAACTCCGCGTCTTTCCGCTGGACGGCCCGACGCGGCTGGTGCTGGACCTCGCGCCGGAGGGCAGCGACGCGCTCCTTCCCGCCGACGAGGTGCCCGACGCCGCCCGGGACGCCCTGCCCGAGGCTCGACCGGACACGGTCGAGCCGATCGCAGACGGCGTCGTCTACCGCCGCACGATCGCGCCGACCGCGGCGGGAAGCTCCACCGTGCACGTGCTCGAACTGGATCCGGCCGCCGTGGAGCTCCGCGTGGTCGGCAGCGCCGGCGAAGGACGCACGGTGCTGTCGTGGGCCGACGGTGCCGTGGCCGCCATCAACGCCGGCTATTTCGAACCGTCGACCTTTGCCGCGATCGGCCTGCGACGCATCGACGACGCCCTGTTGTCGTGGCCCAGCCGCGGACGGGCCGTGATCGGTTTCGGGCCGTCGGGCGTGGTGGTGGCTCGCGCCTCCGCTCGCGTGCAGATCCGCCTCGACGGGACCCTGGTGCTGGACGCCGAGCTGGACGCCGACGGTCCGTTGGCCTGGTCCGACGTGCCCGGAGCGCAGGTCGGGTCGTCCCGCACCGGCGTGCTGGTGCTCGACGAGGAGGGCCGGGTCGTCCGCAACCGGATCGGACCGGCTCGCGTGCCGCAGGACGGTGGCGCGGTGTTCGCGTACGACGCGGCCACGCGCCCGCTCGCGCTGGCCGAACCGGGCGCGCGCGTGACCACCACCACCCGGCTGCTGCCGAACGAGCTGGACATTGCCCGCTGGGCGATCGAGGCGGGCCCGATGCTGGTCGCCGACGGCCGGCCGGCGTTCGCGCCGGAGGAGGAACGGTTCGCCCGCGGCGTCCGCATCCTCGACCACATCACGCAGCAGGCCGCCGTCGGCGTCCGGCCGGACGGCACCGTCCTGTTCGTGGTGGGCGAACGCATGGTGGCCGAGGACCTGGTCGACCTCTTCGTCGAGCTGGGGGCTCGCGACGCGTTGCGGATGGACAGAGGGTCGTCGTCGACGCTGGTCGCGGACGGGCGTCAGGTGAATCGCTTGTTGGCCCGGCAGGTCGAGAGCGCGATCGTCGCCGTGCCGTCGGAACGAACGGCGGGGGCGCGCTAGCATCGAAGGCGTGACCCGACGTCGCACCGCACGTCGCACCTCCGTACGCCGCACCGTGCTGGTCGCCCTCCCGCTCCTGCTGCCGCTGTGGCTTGCGGGCGCCGCCGTGGCGCAGGACCGGGCCGGCGTCACCATCGGCGTGGCCGGACATCCGGTCGCCGGGCACTGGAGCGACGTGGTGGCGAACGTGCGCGACGCGCCCGGCGCGGTGCTGCGCCTGGACCTGGACGCCGGCGGACTCTACCGGGGCCGCGTACCGATGACGCTGATGCGGACCTTCCCGACCGCGGGCGGTGCGCAGCGCCTTGCCTTCGACCTGCCCCTCCCCCGTTGGCGGTCTCTCACCTGGCGCATCGAGCACGACGGTCGCACCTTGGTCAGCGGTGCGCTGCCCGCGCGCGAGCGGGACGACCGGCCGTTGCACCTGGTGGTGGGAAGCGCCGCCACCGTTCCCAGCCCCAGCCCCAGCGGCGACGATGCGCTCCAGCGCGATCCGGCCCGCGTCGTTCGGG
>JBBDSD010000094.1:0-10421 GCA_040905065.1 Trueperaceae bacterium
GTGCTGCAGGCGCAACCGTGGGTGCACGACGCCTTCCTGCGCGCCGGACGGGTGATCGTCCAGGTCCCCGACCGGGACGCTGTCCCGCGCTTGGCGGAGACGCTGGTGCGGGAGGGACGCACCGTGCTGGAGCTGGTCGAGGACACCTTCGACCTGCGGGCGTACTACCGGGAGCGCGTGGTGGCCCAGCGGGTGCGCCGCACGCAGGTCGACGAGGAGCGGGTCCGCGATCCGTTGGACGGAGCGCCGGCCGGGGCCCGCAGCGCCCGGACCGATGCGCCGGAGCCCGCGGACGCACCGTCACGGGAGGCCGGCCGGTGAGCGCGCTGCTGCGGATGGAGGCCGGCAAGCTGGTGCGCCTGAGCAGCGTGCGCGCCAGCGCGCTGCTGCTGATCGTGTTCCCCCTGCTCTGGTCGTACGCGCCCGGCGTGCACGAGGTGTACGGCTTCTTCGTGGTGTCGGGCTTCCAGGTGCCCGCCCTGAGCCTGCTGTCGTCGATGGAGTTCCTGATGCCGCTGCTGATGGCGATCGTCGCGGCGGAGCTGGTGGGGATCGAGGCGACGCACGGCACGCTGCCGACCGTGCTGCTGCGGCCGGTCACGCGCTCGGCCTGGCTGCTGGCGAAGCTGTTGGTGCTGAGCGTCCTGCCGTTCGTGGCGATGGGCTTCTTCCTGGCGGCGTCGCTGGCGGTAGGGATTCCGTTCGGGTTCGACGCGTTCCTGGGCGGCACCGGCCTGGGCGAGGGGGGCCTGACCGGCCAGGGCACGTTGCAGCCGAATGCGGCGATGGCGGAGCTGGTGCGGGCGTACCTGATGGCTGCTACGTCGTTGATTCCGATCACGCTGCTGGCGGTGCTGGCCACGGTGGTGACGATGAGCGCCGCCAGCGGGGCGCTCGCGACGTTGTCGGTCCTGATCGTCATGAATCTCTTGGTCGTGTTCCCAGGTCTGGAGCCGTACCTGCTCACCACGCACCTGTCGGCGTACGCCGATCCGGTGGCCAGCGTGACCTGGGTGGTCACGCTCATCGCCCTCTACTCCGCGGCGTTCGCGTCGGTGGCCGTGGTGCTGTTCGAACGCAAGGACTTTTGAATGCGGAGGTCGCGCGCCGGACGCGCCTGCCTGGCGCTGCTGGCCACGCTGTTGGCCACGGCGCTGGTCGCCGTGCTCGGGCCGGCCCAGGCACAGACGTCGCCGTACACCGTGCAGGTGGCGGCTCTCAGCGACGCGGAGGCGGCGATCGACCTGTCGACCGACCTGCTGCGCGAGCGCTTTCCGGCCTACGTCGTGCGGGCGGAGGGGGCCGCGGGAGCGGTGTACCGCGTGCGGGTCGGCGCGTTCGGGGGCCGCGCCATCGCCGACCGCTACGCCCGCGCGATGGGCGACCGGCCGGGGGGCGCGCCGCGTCCGGCGTTGGCCGAGGCGATTCCGTTCGGCATCCTGCCGTTGGCCCCCTCCCTCGTGACCACCCTGGCCGCCGGGGAGGCAGCGGCGGTGCTGTCGTGGTCGGACGAGCGGATCGCGGTGCGCATCGGTTCGGAGGACGGACCCGCTCGCTACGAGGTCGAAGGGACGCCCGGCACGTTCGAGGCCTGGTGGGCGGCGCCCCATCCGGACGGGGAGCGGCAGGAGGTGGGCCGCGTCGCGCTGGACGAAGGGGGACTCGACAGCGACGACGCTTCGGTGCGCGATGCGCTGTTTCGGCAGCGCTTGCGGTTCGTGGGGGACCGGAGCGGGATCGAGGCCGAGGTGCTGGCCGAACGGGCGGTGCGCGGCGGACCGGGAGAGCGCCACCTGGTGGCGTTCCGGGTGGTGGGCGGCAGCGGCGCGATCCTGGGCGTGGCCACCGCCACCGCCGATCCGGCCTCGCGGGCCTCGGACGCTTGGTTGGGCGCCGTTCCGCCCGAACCGGACGCGCCGCTGCTGCAGGTGGCCGCCGGCGCCCGTACCGCGGACGAGGAGGTCGCAGGCGACGGCTGGCGGGCCGAGGCGGAGGCCGCCTGGACGATCGTGGAGAGCGAAGGGTCCCGCTGGCGTGCGCTGGTGGGCAGGCCGATCGCAGGCGCCCGCGACCTGCTGGCGGTGCAGGTCGCGGGCGAGACGGACGTGATTCGGCTCGTGCCTCGCTGAGGCGCGCGTAGGATAGACCCGCAAGGGGGACGCGTAGAGGACCCCGTAGAAGAACCGCGCGAACGGTGCGCCCGGGGGCCTCAGCGGGCGGAGGCGGCGACGCTGGGCGCCGGCTCCGCCCGCCCGTCGCCCGTGGCGGCCGCCGCCGCAACGGTGGCGACCGGTTCGCGCTCGGCCAACCACCGTTCCGCCGCCATCGCGGCGCGCGTGCCGGCCCCGACCGACGTGCCCAACTGCCGGTAGACGTCGTCGGAGATGTCACCGGCGGCGAAGATCCCCTCGGCCGAGGTATGGATCTCGTCGCGGACGGAGACGTAGCCGTCAGGGCGCAGGTCGACCACGCCGTCCAAGTAGCCGGTGCTCGGAGTGTGGCCGATGTAGATGAACACCCCGTCGGTCGCGAGCGTCCGCACGGAGTCGTCGGTGAGGTCGCGCACCTGCACGCCGGACACGGCGCCGTCGTCGCCCAGCACGCTCTCGACCACGGTGTTCCAGACGAAGCGCATCTTCGGGTGCGCCAGCGCGCGCTCCTGCGCCGATTTGTGGGCGCGCAGCGCGTCGCGTCGGTGGATGACGGTGACCTCGTCGGCGAACTTGGTGAGGAACAGGCCCTCCTCGATGGCGGCGTCCCCGCCGCCGACCACGACCACCTTCTTGCCGCGGTAGAAGAACCCGTCGCAGGTGGCGCAGGTCGAGACGCCGCGGCCGTAGAACTCGTCTTCGCCGGGCACGCCCAGGCGGCGCGGGTTCGCGCCGGTCGCCAGGATCACCGCGCGGGCGTGGTAGTCCGCTTCGTAGCCGCGGACCACGAAGCCGGCGTCGGCGTCGCCGCTGACCTCCTCGACCTCCTCCATCACGATGCGGGCACCGAACTTCTCGGCCTGCCGCACCATCCGTTGCGACAGGTCCGGTCCACTGATCGCTTCGTCGAAGCCGGGGTAGTTCTCGACCTCCTCGGTCTGGGCGATCTGCCCGCCGGGCAGACCCTTCTCGAGAATGACGGCGTCCAACTGTCCGCGACCGGCGTAGATGCCGGCGGTGAGGCCGGACGGGCCGCCGCCGATGATCGCCACGTCGCAGGATACGGTTTTTCTTGCCATGTCGGTCCTCCTGATTCCGACGCGCATGCTAGCAGGGGGCGACGTGCCGCCATGTCCCGTTCCATACCCCGGGAGGGTATACGCGTGGCTCGCGGGTCCCTCTCCGGACGCGCGCGACGCCCGCCCACCATCCGTCGGCACCGGCCGGCCCGCCGGGTAGCATGACGCCATGGATCACGGCGCACCGACCTACGGGATCGATTTGGAGCTGGTACCGGCAAGCCAAGCCAGCCTGCCGCTGACCGACCTGGCGCTCCGGCGCGGCTACGGAGCCTTCGACTTCCTGCGGGTCGAAGGCGGCGTCCCGCTGTTCCTGGACGACCACCTGGCCCGCTTCGAACGCAGCGCCGACCTGCTCGGTCTCGACCAGCGCCCCGCGCCCGACCGGATCCGCCGGCACGTGCACGACCTGATCCGTGCGAACGGTGGCGGAACGTTCGGTCTGCAACTGTTCCTCACCGGCGGCGATCCGCTGGACGGCTTCGCGCCCGGCACCCCGCGCCTGCTGACGCTGGTCGTCGCCCCGCCGCGCTACCCGGACGCCGCCTACCACGACGGCGTCGCGCTGCTCACGCACCGCTTCCAACGCGACCTGCCGGAAGCGAAGACCACGAACTACTTCACCGGCGTCCGGCTTGCCGCCGCCATGCGCGACGCGAACGCGATGGAGGTGCTGTTCCACGACCGGGACCGCTTGCTGGAAGCCTCGCGCTGCAACCTGGTGATCGTGGACCCGGACGGCCAGTACCGCACCCCGGCCCGCGACGTTCTACCCGGCGTCACCTGCCTGAACCTCGAACGCGCCCTGCAGACCACCGACACCCCCCTGATCCGCGACGACGTCACCATGGAGCAGGCCCTCGGCGCACGCGAAGCGTTCCTGACCAGCACCACGAAAGGTCTGATGCCGGTCGTCCGCATCGGCGAGCGCGCCATCGGCGACGGACGCCCTGGACCGGCCACCGCCCGCGCGACCGAGCTCTTCACCGCGCACCGCGACGCCTGGCTGGAGCGCCACCGCACCCCCTCCGTCGCCGAGTAGGCGCCCACCGCCTCCGCGTAAGAGATCCGTGACGGCACGAACGCTACCGTGTCGTTTCCGATCCACCACGCCCGGGTACGGGCGACAGGTGGAACCACCGCGCACGCCCGCAGGGAGAATGTTCACGCCAGCGGGGGTGCCGGCGTACTACGCTGGCCATCGGAAGAGGCTGAGGAGCGAAAGGGCCCCGGGTAGCGGACGCCGTGAACGGTTGGGAGGCCGGGCGTCCGCTTCTCCATGCCTGACGCCCGCTGCTCACGCCACCCGCACGCGACCGGTGGACGGGTACGATCCGCGCATGACCCGACCGGCCGACCCGAGCGAACCGAACCCGATCCTGTCCGACCGCTTTCCGATCCCGTTCGCCGAGATTCGGCCGGACCACGTCGCCCCCGCCGTGGCCACCGTCCTCGCCGAAGCCGAAGCGGTGCTGCGCAATGTGGCGTCCCAAGAACCGCCGTACCGCTACAAAGATCTGCTGGGCGCCATCGACGCCAGCCACGCTCGCGTAGACCGCGTCACCGGCACCGTCGCCAACCTGAACGCGGTGCGGCAGGACCCCGACCTGCGCGCAGCGTGGACCGCCGTGCTGCCCGACCTGGCGTCGTACGGTGCGCGCGAAGCCGCCGATCCGGACGTCTACCGCGTCTTGCAGGCGTACGCGCGCAGCGACGACGCCGCCGCCCTGCCCCCCGACCGCACTCGCTTCCTGGAGGTCCAGCTCGACGAGCGGCGCCGCGCCGGCGCCGCGCTGGACGCCGCGACCCGCGACCGGGTCGTGCAGCTCCGCAGCGAGCTGGCCACCCTCGGCAACACGTTTCAGAACAACGTGCTGGACGGCATCAACGCAGCGCACGTGGACGTGCGCGACGCCGAACGCCTGCGCGGCGTGCCGGAGGCGGCGGTGCAGCGCGCCCGCCATGCGGCCGAACGCGCCGGCACCGACGGCTGGCGCTTCTCCGTGCACCAACCGTCCCTTCTGGCGGTGATGGAGCACGCCGAAGACCGCGACCTGCGACGCGAGATGTACCAAGCCCAGCAGGGCATCGGAACCGACGACGGCCGCGACAACCGCGACCTGATCCCGCGCATCCTGCACGCCCGGCGCACCCTGGCCCGGCTGCTGGGCTACCGCGACTGGGCCGACCTGCAGACCGCCGACCGCATGGCCGGCCGCGGCGACGCCGCCCGCGACTTCGAACGCGACCTGTGGGCCCGGATCGAGCCCCACCTGCGCCGCGAGGTGGACGAGGCCGACGCGTTCGTCCGCGAACGCTTCGCCCTGGACCGCCTGGAGCCGTGGGACGTGCGTTTCGCGTTCGAACGGATGCGCCGCGAACGGTTCGACCTGGACGACGAGGCCCTTCGCCCCTGGTTCCCGTTGGACGCCGTGCAAGACGGCATCTTCGCGCTGGCCCACGAACTGTTCGGCATCGAGGTCCGCGCGGCCGAACTCGAAGGCGCCTGGAACGACGACGTCGCCACCTACGAAGCGTTCGACGCCTCCGGCACCCGCATCGGCGCCTTCTACACCGACTGGCACCCCCGAGCCGACAAGCGCTCCGGCGCCTGGAAGGCGGCGCTGATCAACGGCGGCCCCCTGCGCAGTGATGCGGGCGAGCGGGCCGGCTTCGCGCCGCACCTGGCGGTCGTGGCCGGCAACCTCACGCCCCCCGCAGGCGGTCGCCCAGCGTTGCTCACGCACGACGAAGCGCGCACCGTGTTCCACGAGTTCGGCCAC
The DNA here is from genome assembly GCA_040905065.1 of Trueperaceae bacterium. Taxonomy (GTDB): domain Bacteria; phylum Deinococcota; class Deinococci; order Deinococcales; family Trueperaceae; genus SLSQ01. The sequence goes on from JBBDSD010000094.1 coordinate 6,013, forward strand.
CTGCTGCACCAACTGGCCTCGACCGTCGAGGTGCGCAGCCTGGCCGGCACGCAGGTCGCCTGGGACTTCGTGGAACTGCCCAGCCAGATCCTCGAGAACTGGCTGTACGAAGACGACGCGCTGGAGCGGTGGGCCCGCCACGTCGACGACGGCCGGCCCCTGCCGCACGCCACCCGCACGCGCCTACGCGAGGCCCGCACCTTCGGCGCGGCGTACCACATGGCGCGCCAGATCAGCTTCGGCACCGTCGACCTGGCGTTGCACGTCGACTTCGATCCGGACGCGGGCGGCGATCCGATCGCCTTCGGGTGCGAGGTGCTCGCCCCCTTCCAGATCCGACCGGAGTCGGTCCCGGAAGGGTTCTTGCCCGCCTTCACGCACGTGTTCTCCGGTGGGTACTCGGCGGGCTACTACAGCTACCTGTGGAGCGAGATGCTGGACGCCGACGCCTTCACGCGCTTCCGAGCGTCGGGTCTCTTCGATCGCGAGGTCGGCGAGGCGTTCCGATCGACCGTGCTGTCGCGCGGCAACGCCGAACCGCCCGACCGCTTGATCCGCGCCTTCCTGGGCCGCGATCCCGATCCCGAAGCGCTGCTGGTCCGCAATCTGGGCCCCGAAGCGGCAGCAGCCGGCAGCGCCGCCGACTGACCGAACGCCGACGGACCGAACGCCGACGAAGCCAATTGATCGGGCGCTCCCGGTCACCACAGGCCCGCGCGCCAGGCCCACGCCAGGCGTCGTGGGCCGATCGCGTACCCGCCCACGCCGGCCTCCTGCCCGCGAAGGCGCAGCCAGGCGTCGTACGCCGCGGTGAACGCGCCGGCGAACGGTCGCGCGCGCCCCTCGTGCACCGCCCGCGCCGCCGCCAGATCGGACCGCGCACGCTCCGGCAGCGGACCCGCCAGCGATCGGTCCTCCGCCGGAAGCCACGCCCACGCGCGCAGCGCCCCGGCGTAGCGGGCGTGCGGGTGCTGCGCCCGCAACGCCGCCAGCAGCCCCAGCAGCTCGGCGTCCGCCTCGTCCTCGTAGCCGGCCAGGTGCGCCAGTTCGTGCGCCGCGATGGCAATCCGGGACCACGGGGGCAGCGCGCCGTCCACGTGGGCCTCGTACGTCCACGGCGACACCACGCCGGCGACGCCCCACGGGCCCAGCACCCAGCCCGGCACCACCCGAACGGTGCGCGGCAGCCGCATCGTGGGCGCCAGCTCCTGAAGCGCCTCGCGCACCGACGCGGTCGCCTCGCGCTCCTGCAACGGACCGTTCGGCAGGTCGGCCACGATGCGGTCGCGCAGCAACGACGCCAGCGGCGCCTCCATGGTGCGCTCCGGCACCTGCGCCCGCTCCGCCAGGCGTTCCTGCGCCGGTGGGCGCGTCCCGTGCAGGCCCCACGCCAGCTCGAACGACGCTGTGATCAGCAGGAAGGCGGCCACCACGCGCACCGTCGCGCGCCCGCGCGATCCGGCCGAGCGGGCCGCGCGCACGGCGAGGACCGCGACCAGGAGGGCCAGAGGCGGCGTCCACGGCCACGGCACTCCCTCGCCCAGGCGCGTGACGACGGCGGCGTAGCCGGGGGCGAACAGGTGGGCCCACGCCTCGTTCCACGACGGAACCCAGCGGGCCAGTGCGGCCACCAGCCACGCGGCCGCCGCGGTCGCCAGCAGGCGCGACGCCCACCACGGACCGCTCCCCGCGGCGACGTCGCCACGGGCGCGACGGTTCACGGGCGGCCGCCGATTCCGTGTTCTTGCAGCCACGCGCTGCGCACCAGGCCCCACCAACGATCGTCGATCGCCACGAACGGCGGGGGAGGCGGACCGAACCGCGCCTCCGGCGCGCGGAGCTGCACCGCTGCTGGGTAGAGCGCCGGCACGATCAGGTCCGCGCACGCCAGCAACGCCTCGCGCCACGCCCACGGGATCCAACGCCCGTCCGGCGGATCCGGCAGGTCCAGCAGCACGCCGTCGCCCAGCGCTCGCGCGCTCGGGCGGGCCGGCCAGTCGTGGCAGGCGAACCGCAACGGGCGGTGCGCCGCCTCCGCGCCGTCGTTCCGGTCGGCCTGCGCCACCAGCCCGCCCCAGCGGGCGCGAAAGCGCGGCGTAGGGCGTGGCAGGCGCGCGTCGTACGCCTGCATGCGCAGCGCGACCAGGTCGCGCACGGTGCGCTGCACGCGCAGGCGCTCGCGCTCGCCGAACGAGCCCGGGTCGGCCAACACCGCCTCGAGCAGCGCTTGGCGGTCCTCCCAACCCTCCACCACCGCATCCGGCGCGCCGGCGTCGTGCGCACCGGTTGCGCCACGGTCGTGTCCGTACGGGTCGTGTCCGTTCGGGTCGTGTCCGTACGGGTCGGGTCTGCTCCGTTCGCGTCCGTGCAGGTCGCGTCCGTCCGTTTCGGCGCCCGTCGCCTCTCGCGCTTCGCCGGTCGCTCCGGGCTCGGGTTCACGTCGGCGCCGGCCGCGACGCCAACCGGTCACGCCCCCACGCCACGCCACCACGCGACCGTCCTGGATCGTGCGCAGATCGGTCGACACCGCGTCCGCCAACCGCAGGTCGTCGGTGACCAGCACCAACGTCGCGTCGGCGTCGGTCAGCGCCGGCTCGAGCAGCTCGATCGCCTGCAGGTCCAGATCTCGCTCCGGCCGGTCCAGCAAGATCACGTCCGGCTCCCGCGCGATCAGCAGCGCCAGCGCGGCGCGGGCGTGCTCGCCGCCTGAGAGGTCGCTGGGGCGTGCCGACCAACGCTCCTGAGCCAGACCGACCAACGCCAACAGCGACGGAACGCGCGGGGATCGGACCCAAGCAGCGATCTGCCGGTCGAGCGGCAGATCGTTCAGCCCGCGTCGGTGCGCGTCCCAGTGGTGCGCCCGCAACCCTGGCCGCAGCCACGTCCCGCCGCGCGGATCGTCCGACGCGCGCTCGCCGGCCAGCATCGCCAGCAGCGTCGAAGCGTCGTCGCGCGCGTCCGCGAGCAGCACCAGCGCCTCGCCCGCCGCCATGTGCAGCCGGACGTCGTCGAAGCGGCCGTCGGCCCGCAGCCGTTCCGCGCGCAGCACCGCACCCGATCGCGCCCGGGAGGCGGGCAGCGACCACGACCGTCCGTTCCCCACCACGGTCTCGGCCGGCACCGCGGTGCCGGCGGCCGCTACCGCTCCGGATCGTTCCGCCCGCCTGCGCAGCGAGCGCGCCGCCGCGACCGTCGCCGGAGCGCCGTGCTGGGCCATCCTTTCGGCCGACGCCTGCAACCGGTCCCGCTCGCGCCGCTCGGTTCGCGCACGCCGCTGCGCGGCGACCCGCGCCACGCCCAACTGTTCGCGATGGGCGTCGAACGTCGTCTCGCGGGCGTCCAGGCGACCGCCGGCGATGCGAGCGCTGGCGTTCGCCACGCACGCCATCAGCTCCCGGTCGTGCGACGCCACGACCAACGTCGCTTCGCGCGGCCAGGCCGCCAGGCGCGCGGCGAGCGCCTCGCGTTGGGACGCGTCCAGGTCGTGGGTGGGTTCGTCCAGCAGAAGCAGATCGGGGCGCTCGGCGATCGCTAGCTGGATCGCCACGCGACGCCGCTGACCGACCCCGAGACCGGTCAGCGGCGTCCGCCACCCCACGTCGGGAAGCGCTTCGCGAAGGGCGCGGCGCAAGCGTTCGTCGGCCCGGTACCCGCCCGCGTCCTCGAACCGGTCTACCGCCCGCTGGTACCGCTCCAGATCGCCGTCGCCGTCCGTCAACCGGCGCTCCTCCTCCCGCAGCGCCTCCTCCAGGATCCGGACGCGCCGCACGCCCCGGCGTGCCAGCTGGTCCAGATCCCGCGCCGCCGGCAGACGCGGGATCTGCGCCACCGACGCGACCACCAGTCCCGGCTGCCTGCGCAGCGTGCCGTCGTCCGGGGCGCGCACGCCGGCCACCACACGGAGCAGAGTGGACTTTCCGCTCCCGTTCGGGCCCCACAGCGCCCAGCGCTGCCCCGGCCCCAGGCGCCACGACGCGTCGCGCAGCAGGACCCGACCTCCTTCGTGCACGGCGACGTCGCGCGCCTCGATCCAACGCTCCACGGCCCTCACGATACGCACGCTGACCGAACACCGTGTGCCGCGCACGGTGCGGAGCCGTCCGCAGCGCGTACCGTGACCCATGACCCACCATCCGGTCGACCCGGCCCGCCTGCGCGCACGCAACGACGCGCCCGAACGCAGCGACGGCGCTTGGGTCCTCTACCTCATGCAGCGCGCGCAACGGACCGTGGACGCCCCGGCGCTGGAGCGGGCCGCCGAGCACGCCAACCGCCTGGCCCTGCCGTTGCTGGTCGCCTTCGCCGTCGATCCGCACGAGCCCGGCCTCACCGCACGCAGCGCAGCGTTCCAACTCGACGGCCTGCGCGACGTCGCCACCGGCCTGCGGCGGCGCGGCGCCGCCTTCGAG
>JBBDSD010000095.1:0-10359 GCA_040905065.1 Trueperaceae bacterium
GCCATCAGCTCCAGGTACGAGTCGCGCACGGTGTCGACCGACTGACCGGTCTCGGCAGCCAGCGCCTCGATGGCGCTGCTGTCGAAGGTGCCCTCCGTGAAGACGCCTCCCCAGTCGAAGACGAGGGCGCGGATCACGTTGGCTCCGCGGGAACGGCGGTGGCGCGGGGCTTCGGTTCGAACGAGCGAGGGCGGTCGCCGGCCTCTTCTTGGTACCAGCGGAAGAAGATCACCACGAACGGAATCCCGAAGGCGGCGAACCCGCCCAGCTTCATCACGGCGCCGGCCAGCGTCTGTTCGGCGATAGCGCTCATGCCCAGCGTCCACGGCGCGTTGGCGTAGGTGGCGTAGAGAACGTGGTCGGCGAAGGTGATCGAGCCGAACACCGGCAGCTGGAACACCGGAAGCAGGAACAGGTACACGAGCGACAGCAGATGCCCGAGCCGCGGCCGCTCCGGGACGCGACTCATCAACGGCCACCAGAGCATGATCGACACGAACAAAAACGCCAGGTGCTGGGCGTGGTGCGCCGTCGCGTTCTGCAGGGAGCCGTCGTAGATCACCGGCACGTGCCAAGCGGAGAAGAAGAAGGTGAACGTACCGAAGGCGACCAGCGGGTGGAGCAGCACGGCGCTGATTGGCGCCAGGCCCCGCGTCAGGAGCAGCGGTCGCCAGACCCAGATCGGCACCGCCGCCAGGATCATCGGCGCGACCACGTACGACACGCCCATGTGCTGCACCATGTGCGCCGTGAAACTGTAGCGCTCCGCAAGGTCGTGCAGCGGCGACCCTTCGAGCAGGTAGAGGAGGGCGAGAGCCCCGTAGAACAGCAGGGCTCGACCGGTCGGGTACGGTCGTCCCGGCGCGAGCCGGGACCGCAACGGACCGGTCGCGAGGGCGAACAGCGTGGCGAGGGTGACGATCCCGCCGATCAGGACGGGATCGAACTGCCATCCGAGAAAGAGCTCCGGCATCGTGCTCCTAGGATACGTCGCGGGCCGGAGCTCGTCTCCGGCCCGCGAACGTTACGTCGTTCGTGTCGGTGCGCGCCCGGGCGCATCGGCTACGGGCGGCGCGTGTCGGCGGGGTCAGGGCAGGTCCAGTCCCTCGCGGACGGCGTGGACCTCCTGCGGGCTTCGTCCTTCGTCGCGTCGATCGGCGATGTCGTCCGGTACGTACGGCACGAAGCCGGAGGGGAGCGCGTCGTCGTTGCCCCAGGCGTGCAGCAGGTGGTTGAGGGCATCGGCGATCTCGCCGTCGTCCAGCTGCTGCCAGCCGGGCATGTTCCCTGCGTACTCGCTGCCGTCGACGGTGATGGGGCCCTGCAGGCCGTAGAGCAGCACGTCGATCAGGTAGCTGCGTCCGCCTTCGACCGAGGCGATGTCGGTCACGTTGGACCGGAGCGGCGGGAAGGCGCCGGGCAGGCCTTGTCCTTCGGGCTGGTGGCAGGCGGTGCAGTTGGCGCCGAACACGTCGGCTCCCCGTGCCTCGTCCCACGTGACCGTGGTCGCCGCGTCGCCGGGATCCGCATCGTCGTCGGCGGGTTCGTCGGCGGGTTCGTCCGCATCGCCGTCCGCCTCGGGCGCGGCCAGCGCTTCGTCCCGGAGGTCGAGGACGTCCGCTGCGCCGAGGCCTTCGTCGCGCAGGTCGGCGACGTGGTCGCTGGTGAACGGTGCGAAGTCGCTGGGGAGGGCGTCGTCGTTGCCCCAGGCGTGGCTGGCGTGGTTGAGGACGGCGGCGATCTGGTCATCGTCCAGGTACGCCATGCCGGGCATCATGCCGGCGTAGTCGGTGCCGTCGACGGTGATGGGGCCTTGCAGGCCGTAGAGGAGCACGCGGCCGAGGTAGGCCCGCCCTTCGCTGGTGGTCGCGAAGTCGGTGACGTTGTCGCGGAGCGGTGGGAAGGCGCCGGGCACGCCTTGGCCTTCGCCCTGGTGGCACGACGCGCAGTTGCCGGCGTACACGTCGGCGCCGAGCGCTTCGTCCCAGGTGGCGTCGGGCGCTTCGGGCTCCTCGACGTCCGGCTCGTCGGCATCAGCGGGTTCCTCCGCCTCGTCCGTGTCCGCCTCGTCCGGTTCGGGATCGACATCGTCGTCGGGTCGGCCTTCCGCAGAAGCGCTGTCGTGCGCTCGTGCCCGGAGGTCGAGCACGTCCGAGGCGCCGAGTCCTTGGCCCCGTTGGTTCGCGACGTCGTCGGGGGCGAACGGCGTGAAGGTGGCGGGGAGGGCGTCTTCGTTGTTCCAGGCGTGGCTGGCGTGGTTGAGGACGGCGGCGATCTGATCATTGTCCAGGTGTTGCCAAGCCGGCATCAGGCCGTCGTAGTCGGTGCCGTCCACGGTGATGGGGCCTTGCAGGCCGTAGAGCAAGACGTCGATCAGGTACTCGCGTCCGAGGTCGGTTGCGGCGACGTCGGTCACGTTGGACCGGAGCGGGGGGAAGGCACCGGGCACGCCTTGGCCTTCGCCTTGGTGGCAGGAAGCGCAGTTGGAGGCGAACACGTCGGCGCCGAGCGCTTCGTCCCAGGTCGCCTCCACCGCGTCGACCTCGTCGCCCGCTTCGCCCGCATCCTCCGCGTCGGCGACAGGGGCGTCGGCTTCGTCCTCCGGTGCCGGTGTCGCTTCGGCGCGCAGGGTGCCCGCGTCGTCGGGCGCGCGCGGAGGGTCGATCACGAACGCGGCATCCTTCGGTCGAGCCGAGGCTAGGATCTCGAACATCGGGCGACTGTAGCCGTCGCTGTCGATCGCGGTTCGGACGTCGTCGCCGAAGCCGGGCAGCTGATAGTCGCCCGGCTTGTCGCCGGAGACGAAGCGGCCGTCCGGCGCGACTTCGGAGCGAACGTAGCTGAGGCTGCCGGGCGCGACCATCAGGAAGGTGAAGGCGATGAACGTCCCCATCGCGATCACCATCCCGCTGCTGAAGAAGCCCGTGTACGACTTGTCGTCGTCCTTCAGGTGCATGAACCACCAGATCACCATGAAGAACTTGGCGATCGAGAGGGTGATCAGCCAGAACATCACCCAGGCGGAACTCAGCCAGGGGAGGGGGTGCTCGACGATGTAGAACTCGATGTAGGTGATGACGCCGAGAATGAGAGCGATGATGACGTAGTCGCGGATGCCGTGGTTTCCGTTTCCTTGTGCCATGACCGCCTCAGACGAAGTCGACTAGGTAGACGAGGGTAAAGATGACGATCCAGACGATGTCCACGAAGTGCCAGTACAGGCCGGCGACCTCCAAATAGACGGCGTCCTCGGACGTCACCGGTCGGATGTAGCTGGCGACCACGATCGAGACTAGCCATAGCACCCCGATCGCGACGTGCACCCCGTGCGTTCCGGTCAGTACGTAAAAGGTGGAGCCGAAGAGGCTGGTGTTCAGCGACAGGCCGGCGTCGACGAAGTGCAGGAACTCGTAGATCTGGAACCCGAGGAAGATCGAACCGAAGAACGCCACGCCGGCGGTCCAGAGGCGGAAGCCCCCGATGTTGTTCTGGCGCAGGGCGTGCAGCGCGATCACCATCAGGAACGAACTCATCAGAAGGACGAAGGTGCTGATGGTGGTGAGCGGAATGTCGAAGATGTCGAGCGGGTACGGACCCACCAGGCTGCGGTCCTTGTAGATCAGGTACGTTCCGATCAACGAACCGAAGAACATGCAGTCCGAGGCGAGGAAGACCCACATCATCAACTTGATGTCGGGCAGCTTGCTGCTGCGCCAACCGTGGCCGGTCGGAGCGGCGTCGGCGGGCGCGGTGGGTGCGTTGGCGGCCATCAGTCGGTCGCTCCTTCCGCGGCGTCATCATCGGGGTGGACGTGGTGGCCGCCGACCCCTTCGAACGCCCATCCGTAGGTGCTGAACACGATCAGCACCGCCATCACGATCGCCAGCACGAAGTTTTGGTAGAGGATGCCGTAGGCGCCGATGACGATGGACAACGACATCAGGAACGGGTACCACGACTGGCCGGGCATGTGGATCCCACCGGCGTCGTAGTCGTGATCGTAGAGCGCCGGGTCGTCGCCGTGGGCGAGTTCCGGGTGCTTCCGCGCCCAGAACGCATCCCGATCGAGCGCGACCGGCTGCACGTCGAAGTTGTGGTGCTGGGGTGGACTGGTGGTGGTCCACTCGAGCGTGCGGGCGTCCCAGGGGTCGTTGCCCGCCCGGTCGCCGTTTCGGAACGCCCAGATCACGCTGAGCAGAATCAGGATCATGCCGGTCCCCATCACGAACGTGCCGTAGGTCGACACCAGGTTCCAGATTTCGAAGCCGAAGCCGTCGTCGTAGGTCTGCACGCGTCGCGGCATGCCGAGCAGGCCGGCGAAGTGCTGGGGCATGAAGATCATGTTGAAGCCCACGAAGAAGAACGCGAAGGCGATCTTGCCCAGGCGCTCGGACATCATCCGCCCCGTGATCTTGGGGAACCAGTAGTAGACGGCGGCGAAGAAGGCGAACAGCGCGCCCCCGCCCATCACGTAGTGGAAGTGCGCTACCACGAAGTAGCTGTCGTGCACCTGCGCGTCGAACGGCGGCATGGCCAGCATGATGCCGGTGATCCCGCCCAGGACGAACATGATCAAGAAGGCGATCGCGTACAGCATCGGGACCGTGAAGCGGATCGCGCCGCCCCACATGGTGCCGATCCAGTTGAAGATCTTGACGCCGGTCGGAATGCCGATCACGAAGCTGGTCAGGCTGAACGCCGTGTTCGCGACCGGGCCGAGGCCGGTGGTGAACATGTGGTGGCTCCACACCGCGAAGCCCATGAAGCCGATGAAGATGCCGGAGAGGATCATCACCGGGTAGCCGAACAGCGGCTTGCGGCTGAAGGTCGGGATGATCTCGGAGATCACGCCGAACGCCGGCAGGATGATGATGTACACCTCGGGGTGCCCGAAGATCCAGAACAGGTGCTGCCACAAGATCGGTAGCCCGCCCGCCTCCGGGACGTAGAAGAGGGTGCCGAAGGTGCGGTCGAAGATCACCTGCACCAGGGCGATCGTCAGCGGCGGGAAGGCGAAGATGATCAGGAACGAGGTGATCAGTATCATCCAGGCGAACACCGGCATGCGCATCATGGTCATGCCGGGCGCGCGCATGCTGATGATCGTCACGATCAGGTTCATCGCGGTCACCAGCGTGCCGATGCCGGTGATCACCAGGCCCAGCATGTAGAAGTCGGTGCCGACGCCGGGGTTGTTGCTGAGCGACGTCAGCGGCGCGTAGGCGAACCAACCGACGTCGGGCGCCCCGCCGAGGAAGAAGCTGCTGTAGATGAACAGACCGCCCAGCAGGTAGACCCAGTACCCGAAAGCGTTCAGGCGCGGGAACGCCAGATCACGGGCCCCGATGAGGAGCGGCACGAAGTAGTTCGCGAGTCCGGTGCCTAGCGGCATGATCGCGAGGAAGACCATCGTCACGCCGTGCATCGTGAACAGCTGGTTGTACGCGTCCGGACTGACCAGCTGCTGGTTCGGAGCGATCAGCTGGAGGCGAATGATGAACGCCTCGATGCTGGCCAAGCCCATGAACAGGAAGCTGGACACGATGTAGAGGATGCCGAGCCGCTTGTGGTCGACGGTGGTCAACCAACTGCCGATGCCCGTCGTCCAGGTCGGACGCTTCAGGAGGGTGCCGTCGCTCACGGGCGGTGCGGCCTGCCTACCGATCGCCATGGTCGCCTCCCAGCGAAGAGGTCGTGAATGCGAGCGTGTCGGGTTCGACCGCGAGAGCTTCGGTCTCGGCGCCGGCGCCGAGACTCAGCAGGTAGGCGGCGACCGCGGCGATCTCTTCGTCCGCGTTCGGGTCGTCTTCGCTCCACACGCGGGGCATGTAGTTGCCGGGCTTGAAAATCTGGGGGTTCCGCAACCAGGTCTCGAGGTTCTCTTGGCCGTTGTCGACCACGCCGGCGGCAAGAGAGGTGCGAAGCCCGAAGTTGGTGAGGTTCGGGAAGTCGGAGCTGCCCACGCGGACGTCGCCGCGGTAGCCGTCGACGGTGTGGCAGGTGGTGCAGCCCTTGGTCGCGAACAGATCGTGTCCGCGGCGCACCCGCTGGTCGTCGCTTTCCGGCAGTGCCGCCGGCGCTTCGAAGGCATCGACCCAGGCGCCGAACTCTTCTTCCTCGACGACGTGCACGCGGAACTTCATGTAGGCGTGCGCACCCAGGCAGAGCTCGGCGCACTGGCCGTAGAACTCGCCGGTCTCGTCGGCGCTGAACCACAGTTGGTTGTTCTGGTTGGGGATCAGGTCGCGCTTGCCCGCCAGGCGCGGGACCCAGAAGGCGTGCAGCACGTCGGCCGACTCCAAGTTGACGATCACGCGCCGACCCACGGGGACGTGCATCTCGTTGGCGGTCACGACGCCGTGCTCGGGGTATTCGAAGCGCCACCACCACTGGTATCCCGTCACGTTCACGATGACGTCGCCCTCTTCGGGCACGGCGCGCGTTTCGGTCGCGAAGATCGCCTGGACGGTGGGGACCGCGACCGCGATCACGATCAGCACCGGGGCGATGGTCAGGGCGATCTCGAATTTGGTGCTTCCGTGGAACTGGGTCGGGATCCGATCCGGATCGGAGGCGCGGGTCCGGAACCGCACCAGGGCGTAGGCCATGGCGCCGAACACGCCGATGATCACGAGCCAGCTGAGCCAGTACGACCACAGGAACAGGTCCAGCTGCGCCTGCGCGATCGGCCCCGCCGGATCCAACGTGGACTGCAGCCCCGTGAACTCGCAACCGGCGAGCAGCAGCGTTCCCAGCAGCGGGATCGCGGCTCTACGGAGCCAATGGGTCATGGGCACGGTGCGTTCCTCCTACGTGACACAAGATGGCGCGAGGTCCGACGGCGGCCGGCCTCTCGCGTGAGGCAACGTCCGTGAAGATATCACATGCGCGGTCGGGACCGGCCCGTCGATCGAGCTGCACGAACGGCATGAGGGACGTGTCGCATGCGGTCGTCCGACGGTGCCGAGCCGGCTCGGATCGTCAGGCGGAAACCCCCGGGGGAGCGGCGTCGCCGGAAGCGCCTGGCGTCGTGGGCTCGGGCCGCGTGGCCTCGATGGCGGCGTCGACGTCGTCGGGAGCGACCGCGTCTCTGCCCTCGAGATCGGCGATCGTGCGAGCGACGCGAGCGGCACGCTCGACGCCGCGGGCGGTCAGGGCTGCGCGATCGTGTCGGGCGGCCGCCGCCAGGCACGCCCGGACGCCGGGGGAATCGAACACGAATCGCTCCAGGTCGGCACGGTGCATCGCTGCGTTCGAACGGCCCTGACGCGACGTGGCGAGGTCGCGCAGGGCTCGGACGCGTGCCGCGACGGTCGCGGTCGCTTCGCCAGCCTGCGGTCCTGCCAACGCCTCCGGCGGGACCGGTGCCACGCTCAGGTGCAGGTCGATGCGGTCCAGGACGGGACCGCTGACGCGCGACCGGTAGCGACGGCGTGCGTCGGGGTGACAGCGGCAGCGCGGCGGTTCGCTTCCGAACCATCCGCAGGGGCACGGGTTCCGCGCAGCGAGCAGGTGCACCTGCGCGGGAAAGCGTGCCTGCGCCCCATGGCGGTCCACCTGCACGAACCCCTCCTGCAACGGCTGCCGCAACCCTTCGAGCGCGTCGCGCGCGAATTCGGGCAGCTCGTCCAAGAACAGGACGCCGCGGTGGGCGCGCGTGACCTCGCCGGGCCGGGGGACGCGGCCGCCGCCGAGCAGACCGATCGGCGTGATGCGTGCGTGGGGCGCGCGGAACGGAGGCCGGCGGGGGAGACCGTGGATCGGTCCGTCGCCCGCCGCCGACCGGATGCGCGCGACCTCGATCGCGTTGCGCCGCGACAGGTCCGGAAGAAGGCCCGGCAGGCGCCGCGCCAGCATCGACTTGCCGGCGCCGGGCGGCCCCGTCATCAACAGGCCGTGTCCGCCAGCGGCGGCCAGCTCCAACGTCCAGCGGGCGAGCGCCTGCCCGCGAACGTCGCGGAGGTCGTACCGTTCGCAGCCGTCCCGCGGCGGCACGGGGTGCGCTGGGCTCGGGGGCGTCGGCGACTCGACGCCGCGCACGATCCGTACCGCCTGCGCTAGGTCGGCGACCGGTACCGCGGTGGTGCCGGTCGCCGCGGACACGGTCGTGGCGTGCACCGCCGCGGCGTCGTCGGCGGCGAGCAGCCACCGCACCGCTTCGTCGTCGTGGTCGGCCAGCGCTACGGCGAAAGCGCCGGCGGCCGGTCGCACCGTGCCGTCCAGCGCCAGTTCGCCGAACGCGCATCCGGCCGCCGCGGCGTCCCGTGGGATGCGGCCGTCGGCGGCGAGGATCGCTAGCGCGATCGGCAGATCGAGGCCGGACCCGTCCTTGCGGAGATCGGCGGGCGCCAGGTGCACCAGCACGCGTGCGCGCGGCAGGCGAAACCCGCTGGAGTGCAACGCTGCGCGGACCCGCTCGCGCGCTTCGCGCACGGCGGCGGTCGGCAGGCCGACGAGGGTGAGGCTGGGCAGGCCTTGGGCGACGTGGACCTCGACCCGGACCGGGACCGCCACCACGCCGACCAGGGTGGCCGAACGGACGTGCGCGAGCATGCACGCAGCGTGACGCGCGCCCCGCACCGGGGTGCGGAGCGCACCGATGGCGGCCCAAAGCGTTCGGGGTTCCGGCCCGGTCGTCAGCCGCCCAGGTCGGGATCGGGATCGGCGAAGGCGTAGAGGCCGTGCACGCCAGGCCCGACGTGCACGCCGATGACGGCGCCGAGCTGGTGCAGGCCGGCGTCGCGGAAGGCGATGCCCTCGTCCGTGATCGCCTCCTTGAGGCGTGCGGCGCCTTCCTCGGCCTGAATGTGCAGGAACGACAGGACCAGTTCGCCGTCCGGGTGCTCCTTCCGGTACGCCGCGACGCGCGACACGATCTCGCGGATCGCCTTCTTTGCGCCGCGCGCCTTGCCGGCGGGGGCGACCGCCCCGTTCTCGAGCGTCAGCAACGGCTTGATGTTCAGCAGGCCGCCAAGCATGGCGCTGGCCCGCCCGATGCGACCGCCCTTCTGCAGGAACTCGAGGGTGCCGACGGTGAAGATCAGGAACGCTCGCTCGCGCAACCGTTCGAGCGCCGCCAAGATGTCGGTCGGATCGGCGTCGGCGTCGCGCATCGCCACGGCGCGGCGCACCAGGAAGGCGGCTCCGAGGCTCGCGTTGCGGCTGTCGAACACGTCGACCGGGACCGGGGCGTCCTTGGCCGCCAGCGTCGCGCTCTGGTAGGTCCCGGACAGCTCGGCCGAGATGGTCACCACCAGGATCCGATCTGCGCCGTCCGCCACCGCGTCGCGGTAGGCGGCAGCGAAGTCTTCTGGCGTCGGTTGGCTGGTGGTCGGCAGTGCGGCGCCGTCCTGAATGCCGCGAATGAGCTGGTCGGGCGTGATCTCGATCCAGTCCTTGTGCGTGTCGCCTTGGAAGTGCACGTAGAGAGGAACGCGTCGGACCTTCAGCTCGTGCAGTTCGGCTTCGGTCAGGTCGCACGTCGAATCGGTGATGACGGCCAGCGGCATGGAGGCTCCCTTCGGAACGGTCGACGCTCCGTGTGGGCCCGAGCGTGGGCCCCGTGCGGAACGTTGCGGGACGTGGTATCCCGATGAGTATACGGGAGGGGCACGACGTGAGCGAGACCCTATGGTGGTTTTTGCAACCGAGCGGATGGACGCTGCTGGCCCTGCTGGGCGCGTGGGCGTCGTTGGCCGCGGGAGGGCGCGGCCTGGCGCGCGGCCTGGTCGGCCTGATCCTGATTCCGTGGGCCGCGGTGGTGCTCTTGCCGCTCGACGCCTGGTCGGCCGCCCCCCTAGAAGCGCGCCACCCGTTCCCCGATCCTCTCCCCAACGAGGTCGACGGCGTGCTGGTGCTGGGAGGGTCGGTCGACTGGCGCGCCAGCACGGAGCTGTCGCAACTTGCGTTGGGCGCCTCCGGCGAACGAATGCTGGCCGCGGCGGCGGCCGCACGACGCTGGCCGGAGGCGACGCTGGCGTTCACCGGGGTGATCGCCGAAGCGCTGGCGTCCGACTTCCGTGCCGATCCGGTCCCGACCAGCCTGATCTTCGGTCCCGAGTTCGAAAGGCGCCAGCTGGTGGTGCTGCCGGGGGCGGCGAGCACCTACGACGATGCGCTGCGCGCGCTCGACCGGTTGCGGCCCGGACCGAACGAGACGTGGATCCTGATCACCAGCGCCTGGCACATGCCGCGCGCCTGGGCGACCTTCCGGACCGCCGGCTGGACGACCGTGCCGTACCCCGTGGACCCGATGTCGGCCGGCGCCACCATCGGCTTCTCGCCGTCCACGTCGCCCGCCCAGCGTCTGGCCGACCTGGACCGGGTCGTGCGGGAGTGGGGCGCGATCTGGATCTACCG
>JBBDSD010000096.1:0-1696 GCA_040905065.1 Trueperaceae bacterium
CGTTGCTCTGGCGCCGGGCCGCCTTCGCCGGAACCGCCCGCTTCCGCCTGTTCGAGGCGGAGGGGCCCGACGGTCCGCTTCCGGACCTGTACGCCTTCGTCAACGGACCGCCCAGCGGCGCTACGCACCTGGTGCTGGTGCACAACCGTTACGCGGAGGTCGACGCTCGTCTGCGCCGCACGGTGCCGTTCGTTCCGCCGGGCGGCGGCGAGCCGGTCGTGCGCACCTTCGCCGAAGCGGTGGGCTTGGAAGGGGGGCCCGACCGGTTCGTGCGGTGGTGGGAGCAGCACGACGGCCTGGAGCGCCTAGCGCGCTTGGACGCTTGGCTGCGCGATGGGTTCGCCGTGCACCTGCGCGCCTACGAGGCGCGCGTCCTGCTGGACCTCCGCTCGTTCCGCGACGCCGACGGACGCTGGGCCGAGCTGCACGCCGAACTGTCCGGCCGGCCGGTGCCCGATCTGGACGAGTCCCTCCGGCTGCAGGCGTTGGCGCCCCTTCACCGGGCGTTCGCTCGGCTCGCGAGCGCTGGTGAAGCGAGCGCTGGTGATGCGAGCGCTGGTGATGCGAACACTGGTGAAGCGAGCGTCGTCGACGAGAGCGCTGCCCACGAGAGCGCCGCCGATGCGACCGCATCGGTGGGGCGCGCCGCCGACCCGGCCGTGCGCACGACGGGGGGTGCACGCGAACCCGCCGCCGACGAAGCGGCCTCGGACGGGACGGCGCAGGGCGAGCCCGCCACGGGCGGCGTGGACGCCGCCAACGTCGCGGCGAGCGACGCACCTGCAGGCGACGCCGCAGCGAGCGACGCCCGCACCCACGCCGACGAAGCAAGCACAGGCGGACCGAGCGAGGCCGAGGCGTTGCGGGCCTTCCAGACCGCCTGGAACGAACGACCGCCGGTCGAGGGCCCCCGCGCCGACGAAACCGACCGGACCGCACCGAGCGCGTTCGATGCCGACCGGTTCGGTGCGATCGCGTCGCGCGCCGAGGGTGCTGGCGTGCCAAGTCGTGCCTGGTGCCGGGCGTGGGCAATCGCGGCGTCGTTCGATGCGCCGCGCGCCACGGCAGAGGCGTACCGGCTGGATCGCGCCGTGGCGCGGAGGCTTCCGCACGTCACGGACGAGGTCGGGCCGGAGGCGTGGGCGATCTTGTGGCGGGCGTCGCTGCCCACCGCCGGCGCGAGCGGTGACGACGCATCCGCCAGCGACGCTCCCGCCAGCGACGCTCCCGCCAGCGACGCTCCCGCCAGCGACGCTCCCGTCGGTGACGCGGCTGCCGACGTAGCATCGGGCGACGTCGCATCGGCTGACGCAGCGTCGGCCGGCGACGCGTCGGTCGAGGTCGCGAAGGTCGATCGCGCGACGGGCACCGGCGAGGCACGCGTGCATCGCACGTCCGATGTCGACGACGTCGCAGCCTTCCCGGCCCACGCCGACGTGGCCGACGTGGCCGAGGCAGACGCGGCGTTGGCGTCGTTGACCACCGACGGTCCGGTCGCCGAGGTGCTGGGCGTGCACCACCACGACGGCACCACCTGGTTCCGTCAGGAGGGATTCCGGGCGTGGCGGGACGCCTGGCTGGCGGTGCGTGCCCTGAGCGGCGCTACGGAGACGCAGCTCGAACGCTGGCGCCGACGGTTCGTGGAGGCGGAACGGCGTAGCGGCTACCGCTTCGACGCGCTCACGCGAAACGCGGC
>JBBDSD010000097.1:0-10246 GCA_040905065.1 Trueperaceae bacterium
GCCTGGCACCGCTGGACCGCCTGGTTCCTCGACCGGATCGCCGCCGCGATCGACGCGTCGCGCGACCGGCGCTTTGCCTGGATCGAGGCGACGCGCGACTTGGACGCTCGGCTGGCCCGTCCCGACGCGGCCCGCCTGCTGGCGCGGAGGCGACACGGACGCGTCGCGTTGGTGCGCGCCCTGCGTCGCCATCCGTACCTCACGCGCCAGCAGTTCGCTTGCCACGGCTTGGCGCAGCGCACCACCGCAGGGAAGACCTTGCGTGCGCTGGTGCGCGTAGGCGAGGCACGCGCCTACCGCCACGGCGTCCACGTCGCCTACCGCATCGACCGCGTGGCCAGCGCGTTCGGCGTCCCGCCACCGGCCGACGCCTACGCCCCGAGGACCCGCCGTCTCGCCCTGCTTGGCGAGCGCCTGCGGCCGGTCGATCCGCACGACGCGTGACCGGAGCCCCAGCGCTGCGCCGGCCGGGCGGTCATCGCTGGAATGCCCGCTCGACGTGCTGCTGCGTCGTGCCCGCGCTCAGCGCACCAGCACCAACGCGAAGTAGTAGCCGATCGCCGCGACCAGCGGCAGGCCGGCCGCGGCGACGGCGACGTCGTAGCGACGCGCCAGGAACGCGATGGCGCCGGCGGCGATCGCGCCGAGCGTCAGGAACGGGTACGACCAGAAGGCGGTACGCCAACCGCCAGCGAGCTGCAGTTCGGCGATGAAGCCCTCGTTCTGCAACAGGAACAGGGCGCCCATCGACCAGAAATACAGGACGAACAGGCTGCCCAGGGCGGCGAGGATCAGGCCGTAGAGGCCTAGAGCGGAGTCGACCTTCGGCATCGTTCCTCCTTGGGGCGCGACCACGGCGGACGCGGTCGCAGGTGCGGTCGTGGGCGGGCCGGACGCGGGGGGTTGGATCAGGAGCGCCGCCCGCCGCTTCGGCTTCTGACAATCTACCGCACGCAGCACGGGACGCTTGGCCCCCCTGCGCCGCCCGACACACGGCCGTAGCGCCGTGACCTGGTAGACTGGCCCGTTCGCGCGCGGAACGGCCCGACCTGGCCGAAAGCGCGTCCACCACGCAATGCATCGTGTCCAGGGACACGAAGGAGGCGACACCCGTTGCAGGACCTCACCATCCGCGGCGCCCGCGAGCACAACCTCAAGGACATCGAACTCACCCTGCCCCGCAACGCCTTCATCGTCTTCACCGGCGTCAGCGGCAGCGGCAAGAGCACGCTCGCGTTCGACACGATCTACGCCGAAGGGCAACGCCGCTACGTCGAGAGCCTCAGCGCCTACGCGCGGCAGTTCCTGGGCGTGATGGACAAACCGGACGTCGACGCCATCGAGGGCCTCAGTCCCGCGATCAGCATCGACCAGAAGACCACCAGCCACAACCCGCGCAGCACCGTCGGCACCGTGACCGAGATCCACGACTACCTGCGCCTGCTGTTCGCGCGGGCCGGCACGCCGCACTGTCCGGTCTGCGACCGGGTGATCCACCGGCAGAGCGCCAGCGAGATCGTGGACAAGTTGCTGGCGCAGTTCGGCGGGAAGCGCGCCATGCTGCTCGCGCCGGTGGTGCGCGGCCGCAAGGGCGAGTACAAGAAGCTGTTCCAGGACCTGAAGAAGGAGGGCTTCGCCCGGGTGCGGGTCGACGGCACCGTGATCACGGTCGAGGAGGCGATCGGCACGCCGCTGGAGCGCTACGAACGCCACGACGTCGACGTGGTCGTCGACCGGGTGCGCCTCACGGAGGAGGACCGCGCCCGCTTGGCGGAGTCCACCGAGCTGGCGCTGCAGCGCGGCGACGGTCTGTTGCGGCTGTTCCTGCCCGACGAGGATCACGACGAGCTGTTCAGCGAACGGTTCGCCTGCCCGGAGCACGGCACCTTCCTGGAGGAGCTCGAGCCGCGCGTGTTCAGCTTCAACAGCCCCTACGGCGCCTGCCCGCACTGCAGCGGCCTGGGGTTCCTGCAGCAGTTCGATCCGCAACGGATCGTGCCGGACGAGTCGCGCACCCTGGCCCGCGGCGCGATCCAGCCGTGGACCGGCGCGCGCGAGGGTGGCGGCAAGGTCTTCTACTGGGACCGGTTGCGGGCGTTGGCGGAGCACATGGGGTTCGATCTGGACTCCCGCTGGCGCGACCTGCCGGAGGACGCCCGGAAGACGATCCTGCACGGCAGCGACCAGCCGATCGAGGTGGTCTACCGCCGCGGCGGCAAGGAGACGATGCGCTTCAAGGCGGACTTCGAGGGCGTGATTCCGAACCTGGAGCGGCGCCTGGCGGAGGCGGGCAGCGAAACGGCGCGCGAGAAGCTCGAGGCGTACATGAGCATGGTGCCGTGCGAGCACTGTCGCGGCACGCGCTACAAGCCGGAGGTGCTGGCGGTCCGCGTGGCCGGCAGCAACATCGCGGAGTTGAGCGGCATGACGGTGCTGGACGCCGTCGACTTCTTCCGCGACGCCAGCTGGACCGGCGCCGCGGCGGAGATCGCGCGCCCGATCGTGCGCGAGGTCGCCAACCGGCTGGGGTTCCTGGAGGACGTGGGTCTGGACTACCTGAGCCTGGACCGCAGCGCGAACACCCTGTCCGGCGGCGAGGCGCAACGGATCCGCTTGGCGACGCAGGTGGGTAGCGGCCTGACCGGCGTGCTGTACGTGCTGGACGAGCCGTCGATCGGGCTGCACCCGCGCGACAACGAGCGGCTGCTGGGCACGCTGCTGCGTCTGCGCGACCTGGGCAACACGTTGATCGTTGTCGAGCACGACGAGGACACCATGCGCGCCGCCGACTGGATCGTGGACCTCGGTCCCGGCGCCGGCGTGCACGGCGGCGAGGTGGTGGCGGCCGACACGCCGGCCCAACTGGAGCGGCACCCCACCAGCCTGACCGCCGCCTACCTGCGGGGCGACCGCGTGATCGACGTGCCCGCCAAGCGGCGCGAAGGGAACGGCAAGAAGCTGACCGTCAAGAACGCGCGCGAGCACAACCTGCAAGGCATCGACGTCGATTTCCCCCTGGGCACGCTGACCTGCGTGACCGGCGCCTCGGGGTCGGGCAAGAGCACGCTGGTGCACGAGATCGTGCACAAGTCGCTGGCGCAGCTGCTGTACCGCGCCAAGGCCGCGCCCGGGGCGCACGACAAGATCGTGGGCAGCGACCAGGTCGACAAGGTGATCGAAATCGACCAGTCCCCGATCGGTCGTACCCCCCGCAGCAACCCCGCCACCTACACCGGCATCTTCACGGAGATCCGCGACCTGTACGCCCGCGCGCCCGAAGCGCGCAAGCGCGGCTACAAGCCGGGCCGCTTCAGCTTCAACGTCAAGGGCGGCCGCTGCGAGGCGTGCAAGGGAGACGGCACCGTCAAGGTCGAGATGTACTTCCTTCCCGACGTGTACGTGCCGTGCGAGGTGTGCAAGGGCGCCCGCTACAACCGCGAGACGCTCGAAGTCAAGATCAAGGGCAAGTCGATCGCGGACGTGCTGGCCATGACGGTGGAGGAGGGCCTCGGCTTCTTCGAGAACATTCCCGCGATCGCCCGCAAGCTGCAGCTGATGAAGGACGTAGGGCTCGAGTACGCCAAGATCGGGCAGCCCAGCCCCACCCTGTCCGGCGGCGAGGCGCAACGCGTGAAGCTGGCGTCGGAGTTGGGCAAGCGCAGCACCGGCAAGACCCTCTACATCCTGGACGAGCCCACCACCGGCCTGCACTTCGAGGACATCCGCAAGCTGCTCACGGTCCTGCACCGGCTGGTGGAGGGCGGCAACACGCTGCTGGTGATCGAGCACAACATGGACGTGATCAAGACCGCCGACTGGATCGTGGATCTGGGACCGCACGGCGGCGCGCACGGCGGGAAGCTGGTGGCGGAGGGCACGCCGGAGCAGGTGGCGGTCAACGAGGCGTCCGCGACCGGCTGGTTCCTGCGCAAGGCGCTGGCCGCGCCGGGTGCGCAGAAGGGCGGCGCGAAGGCGGAGGACGCCGAGGCGACCCCGGCCGGGGTCGCGTGACCCTCGCGCACGCCCGGGCTACGATGGCGTCGTGATCCGCACCGCGCCCGCTCCGCAGAGCGTCATCATCGGCGTGTTCTTCCTGCTCGCGGCCGCCGTGCTGGCGGTCGCTCCGCTGCCGCTCGCGCTGCGCAGCGCGGGCGTGATCTTGTGCGCCTACCTCGCCTTCGCGGTGGGCGGCATGCCGTGGGCGTACCTGATCGCGCTGCTGGCCCCACCGATCGGCCTGCTGGGGGGCGACGGGGCCTGGCTGGTGATGCTGCCGGTCGTACTGAGCGGCAACCTGCTGGCGATGCTGGGACTCGAGTTCGCCTGGCGTTGGCCTGCCCTGATCTTGTCGCCAGCGCTGCTGATCGCTCCGCACACGGTGACGTGGATGCTGTCCCAGCGCGACCTGTTCCGGGTCGAGCTGCCGTGGGAACCGAGCGGTCCGATCTGGATCGCGCTGCACCTGCTGGTCGCGGTCGCCGGCCTGCTGATCGCCGTGCTGATGGAGCGACGGCGCACCTCCGCCCGTTGAGCGACGCCGCCTCTCGTCCTCGTTCCTGGCGCCGGCGCCTGCCACCCGCGCTGCTGCACGCCGAACGGTTCGCCCGCCACTTGGTGCGTCGCTTCGTGCGCACGCAGGTGTCGATGCTGGCGGCCGCGTTGGCGTACTACGCCGCGTTCTCGCTGGGGCCGCTGGTGCTGCTGCTGGGCGGGTGGCTGGGCAACGCGCTGCGCGCCCGTCCGGAGCTTTCCGAACGGTTCCGCGAGGCGCTGGCCGAACTGTTGACGCCGGTCCTGCCGGAGGGGTTCGACGGTGGCGAACTGATCGAGTCCGCCTTCACCGGCGTGGTGGATCAGTTGGCGTCGGGCGGCTGGTTCGGGCTGGCCCTGACGCTGCTGGTGCTGCTGTGGGCCGCCAGCGGCTTTTTCGCTTCGCTGCAGCGTGCGCTCGAGGTGATCTTCGACGTGCCGTCGACGCGCGGCTTCCTGCGCACGCGCTTGGTGGCGCTGGTCCTGATCGGCGCGGTGGCCGCGGTGATCATCGTCGAACTGATCGGCGTGACGGTGTTCGGCTGGGCGTGGGGCGTGGCGGAGGCGGGCGTGACGCAGCTCGAGGGGCTGGGCTTCGACCTGCCCGACCTGGGCTCGCGCCCGACCGAGCTGGGGCCGGCCCGCCTGCTGCTGGCGTTGGCGGCGTTCACGCTCTGCTTCCGCTACCTGCCGCGCGGCGGCAGTCGCTGGGACGGCGCCCTGATCGGCGCGGCTGTCAGCATCGCCGGCCTGCAGGCGATGCGCCTGATCCTGCCGCTGGCCTTCGACGAGGCCCGCTTCAACCTCGTCTACGGCGTGGTCGCCTCGCTGGTGGTGCTGCTGCTCTGGCTCTACCTGGCGCTGCTGCTGTTCCTGGTGGGCGCGCTGGTGGCCGCCGAAGCGTCCGCCGAAGGCCGGCGGCGCGCCCGCCGCAACCAGCGCCGCGCTTCGCACGCCGCGGACGGACACGACCACCCTGGCGACCACCACGCGTCGCCCACGTCGGAACCCGAACGCGACGGAGCCCACGAACGCGGGTAGCATGAACGGCATGTACCGGCTGCTCATGCGCCTGGTCGAGATGCCCTGGTTCTACTGGACCGCGCGGGCGGCGTTCCAGATCTTCGTCCGCATCGGGTACGGCCTGCGCGTCGATGGCGCGAGTCGCATCCCCCACGAAGGCGGGTTCGTGCTGGCCGTGAACCACGTCAGTGCTTGGGACCCCCCGGTGGTGGGCAGCAGCGTTCCGCGCGAGATCTCGTTCATGGCGAAGAAGGAGCTGTTCGATCCGCCCGCTGTGCGCCTGCTGGTCCGCGGCCTGCGCGCCTTCCCGGTCGATCGTGCCCGCAACGACCTGAGCGCCGTGAAGGAGGCCCTGCGTCGCCTGCGCCACGACCGACCGATCGGCATCTTTCTCCAGGGCACCCGCAGCGCCGACACCACCGAAGCGATGGACGGCGCCGCCTTCCTGGCCACGCGCGCGCAGGTGCCGCTGCTTCCCGCCGCCGTCTGGCGCGAGGGACGGCGCTTCCGCGTCCGCTTCGGCGACCCGTTCCCGGTCGCGGGCAGCGACCGCGCCGCGCTGCGCCGCACCACCGCCGACGCCATGCGACGCATCGTCGATCTGATGCCGGAAGGCGTGCGTCCCGCCGCCATCGCCGAGAGCGCTGCACGGGCCGAGGCCCAGCCCGGCCCGGACCGCCTCGATGCCGTCCAGGACGACGCATCCGTGCGCGAGGCCGAGGCGGTCCCCGCGCGCGACGACGACCCGTCCTGCCACGACCCCACGCAGCGCTCCTGAGCCTCGCGGCGACGGCCGATCGGGGGCCGGAACGCGACGAGCGCCGTCGTGCACTTGCCGCACGCGAAGTCGCGTGCTACGGTGCCTCAAGCCAAAATCCTGAAGGAGGCGCTGACCATGGCAAAGAGCAACACGGTATCGAAAGCCGATCTGGTCGCCGAGGTGGCGGATTCGGTCAACATGAAGCGGGCGGACGTGAAGGCCGTGATGGATACGGTCCTGGACACGATCACCGGTTCGTTGGACAAGGGCAAGAAGGTGCAGCTGACCGGCTTCGGCACGTTCGAGGTGCGCGAGCGCAAGGCCCGTACCGGCGTCAAGCCCGGCACGACCGACAAGATCAAGATCCCGTCCAGCAAGTACCCGGCGTTCAAGCCCGGCAAGAGCCTCAAGGAAAAGGTCAAGAACTGACGCGCACGACACGTGCCGTGAGGTGATGATGGGGGCGGTCTTCGGGCCGCCCCTCTCGTCGCGACGCGGCACGGACGCCCGTGCGCGACGCCGGAAGGTCGTCAGGCGACCCGTCGCACGGCCCCTCGGTGCGCTAGCCTGCGTCCATGGGACTGCTGGACGTGATCGGACCGGTGATGATCGGACCTTCGTCGTCGCACACCGCGGGCGCCTGCCGCTTGGCGCTGCTGGCGCGCCACGCGCGCCACACGGCGCCCGCCCGCGCCGAACTCACGCTGCACGGCTCGTTCGCGAAGACGGCGCGCGGCCACGGCACCGAACTGGCGCTGGTCGCTGGGCTGCTGGGCATGCAGCCCGACGATCCGCGCCTGCCTGAAGCGCACGATCACGCCGAAGCGTCCGGTCTGCAGGTCGCCTTCCGCACCGCCGACCTGGGCGACGTGCACCCCAACACCGTCCGGATCGAGACCCACGGCGCGCCCGACGCGGACCCAGAATCGGTCGCGCTGACCGGCAGCAGTCTGGGCGGCGGGCTGGTGCGCGTGTTCGAGGTGGACGGCTTCCGGGTCGAGTTCCGTGGCGGGCAGCACACCCTGCTGATCCGGCATCACGACCAGCCGGGCGTGATCGCCCGGGTAGCGCGGGTGCTGGCCGACGACGACAGCAACGTCGCCACCCTGCACTGCGCCCGCCGCAAGCGGGGCGGCGAAGCGATGATGTCGGTCGAGATCGACCGCGGCCTGTCAGGGCCGGCGCTGAACTACCTGGCGCACCTCCCGTACGTGACCTGGCTGCGGATGCTGCCGGAGGTCCTCTCCGGCAAGCAGCCGCCCGTGGATCCGGACGATCCCGACGCGCCCCGAGCCCTCGCCGGTAGGGTCCCCGGTCGCGACCCGCTGGACGGGCGCGACGCACCCTCGGCCGGCGGCGAGGAGGGAGCCCCATGACCTTCGCCCAGCTCGCCCAGCACGAAGGACCCGCCTCCGACTTCTTTCTGGAGCAGGAGGTCGGAGACGACGCCGCGGCCCGCGACGCCCTGATGGACACGATGGCCGAACGGCTGGCCGCCATGCGCGACAGCGTGGAGCGCGGCCTGCGGAGCGACGCCCGCAGCCGCACCGGCATGGTCGGTTGGAACGCGAAGGGGCTGCACGACGCACCGGACCAGCTGGACGCGCCGCTGCTGAAGCGGGTGCAGGCGTACGCGATGGCGGTGAACGAGGAGAACGCCCGCATGGGCCGCATCGTGGCCGCGCCGACCGCCGGCAGCGCCGGCACCCTGCCCGGCGCGCTGCTGGGCGTCGCCGATCACCTGGGCCTGCCGGACGAGCGCCTGCTGCTGCCGATGGTCACCGCCGCCGGATTCGGCGAAATCATCTCGCGCACCATGTTCATCGCCGGCGCCTCGGGCGGCTGCGGCGCGGAGATCGGGCCGTCCGCCTCGATGGGGGCCGCGGCGGTCACGGAGCTGCTGGGCGGCGACGCGCACGCCAGCGTGCACGCCGGCTCGATGGCGCTGATGAACACGATCGGCCTGGTGTGCGACCCGGTCGGCGGATACGTCGAGGTGCCGTGCGTGTCCCGCAACGCCTTCTACTCGGTGCACGCCGTCGCCGCCGCCCAGTTGGCGTTGGCGGGTCTCGAGTCGTTCATTCCGCCGGACGAAGTGGTCGGCGCCATGGCGGCGGTCGGGCGGATGCTGCCGCCGGAACTGCGCGAGACCGGCGAGGGCGGCATCGCGGATTCGCCCACCGGACGCCGCATCGCGCTCGAGATGGCGGAGTAGAGCACACCGGCGTTCGATGGCGCACGACGTTCGCGTAGCGCCGTGTAGGCCACGAAGCCAACTCGTGAAATCCGTCACGTAGCATGGTGTTCGTCGGGACGCACGTCCCTCCGTCCAATGCGACCCGTCCACCGGGCGCGGCCCGCCGCACATGGGAGTCAGGCATGCCTTCGACCACCGACCCGATCCGCACCGCACCGACCGGCCCCGCAACGCAACGCGCACGCCCGCACGTCGTGATCCTGGGAGCCGGCTTCGGCGGCCTGCAAGCCGCCAAGCGGCTGCGGAACGCCGATGTGGACGTCACCGTCGTGGATCAGCACAACCACCACACCTTCCAGCCGCTGCTGTACCAGGTGGCGACCGCCCAGCTGGAGCCGGGTGACGTCGCCCACCAAGTACGCGCCACGCTGCGCGGACAAGCCAACGCCCGCTTCCGGCACGCCCTGGTCACCGGCGTCGACTGGGACCGCAACGAGCTGCTCCTCGCCGACGACCGCGAAGCGACCGACGCGCTGGCGGCCCGCGATCCCGACCCACCGGACCGGCTGGCGTTCGATCAGCTGATCCTGGCGCCCGGCGCCATCTACGCCGACTTCGGCGTTCCCGGCGTGCGCGAGCACGCTCACTTCCTGAAGAGCGTCAGCGAAGCGGTGAACCTGCGCAGCCACCTGCTGCGCCGCTTCGAGCGCGCCTCGGCGAACGCGCACGCCGTCGGGAGACCAGGGGACGACGGCGCAGGTGCCGAGGCGCGCCCGGCCGAGGCGCAGGCCGCGCCGGACGGCGACCTGACCGTCGCCATCGTCGGCGGCGGACCGACGGGCGTCGAGTTGGCCGGCGCGCTGTCCGAACTGATCCACCGCGTGCTGCCCCGCGACCATCCCGACCTGGACGTCGGTCGCGCCCGCATCGTGCTGATCGAGATGATGGACGCCCTGCTGCCCCCGTTCTCGCCCGGCTCGCAACTCCACGCCCTGAACGTGCTGCGCGCCCGCGGCGTCGAGGTCCGCCTCGGTACCGCCGTGAAGGAGGTGGGGCCGGACGCGATCACGCTGGCGGACGGCGAGCGCTTGGCCACCCGCACCCTGATCTGGGCGGCCGGCGTGCAGGCCCACCCGCTGCTGCGGTCGCTGGACCTGCCGACCACCCGCGGCGGCCGGGTCGAGGTGCTGCCCGACCTGAGCGTGCCCGACCGACCGCACGTCTGGATGGTCGGCGACGCCGCCGCCTCGCTGGACGGAGACGGCGATCTCCACCCGCAGGTGGCGCCCGTCGCCATTCAGCACGGCCAAGCGGTGGCGCGCAACCTGACCGCCCGCCTGGCCGGCCGCAATACGACGCCGTTCCGCTACGTCGACAAGGGCTCGATGGCGATCGTGGGCCGCAACTCCGGCGTCGCCGAGCTGGCCCCGCGCCTGAGCGGCCTGAAGCTGCGCGGCTTCCTGGGGTGGCTGGCCTGGCTGTTCGTGCACCTGCTCTCCCTGCCCGGGCACCGCAACCGCCTGGGCGCGATGCTGGCGTGGGGCTACGAGTACCTGACGCACGACCGGCACGCGCGCCTGATCGGCGAGGTGGTCCCCTCCCCCGCCGAACGCACCGGCCGCCTGGGCGAGGTGCCGCGCAGCGGTTCCGCGTCGCGACCCGCCCGCGCCACGGAGGAGGCCGACGCGGCCGACGGGGACGGCGACGGCGACGGCGACAGTGCCTAGCAGCGCCTA
>JBBDSD010000098.1:0-6039 GCA_040905065.1 Trueperaceae bacterium
CGGGGCCCCGGCACCAGGGGGGCGCGTGCTCGCGTACGGCCTTCCTATGGGCGCTAGGGCCTACACTGCGCCATGACTCGCCCCATGGTGCAGGTGTTCGGACGTCCCGACCTGTGCGTCGAGGGACGACGCCGGCATCTACGGGCGAACCACGCGCACCGCCTGGTCGCCTACCTCGCCTGCCGCTCGGCGTGGGTCGCGCGCGACGAAGCGATCTTCCTGTTCTGGCCCGACCGCCTCGATGCCGTGGGCCACCGCAACCTGCGCAAGGTGCTGCACGTGGCGCGTCGCGACGTCGGCGGCATCGAGGTCGAGGGCGACCGCATCCGCTGGCTCGGCGGCAGCGACGTGCGCGACTGGCGCGAGGCGTTGGGGCGAGGCGACGCCGAGGGCGCGCTCGCGCGGGAGCGCGGTCCGTTGCTCGACGGTCTGGACGCAGGGGCGCCGGTCGAGTTCGCGTCGTGGCTGGAGCAGGCACGACGGGAGATCCGCTCGCAACGCGTCGACGGCGTGATGGCGCGCTGTCGCGAGCTTCAGGGCCACGACCCCGGCGCGTCCGTGGCCCTGGCGCTGGCCCTCGTGATGCACGATCCGCTCGACGATCGTGCGAGGCACGGGTACTGGCGCATCCTGGCGAGCGCGGGTCGACTCGGAGCTCTCGGCGACGCCTACCGTGCGTACGTGCGGCAGCTCGACCGTGACCTCGGCGTCGCACCCGACGAGGCGACGCAAACCCTGTACCGAACGCTCGCGAGCGGGCCGCACGAAGAAGACGCTCGTGGCGACGCGACCCTGGCACCTCCGGCTGGAACCGTGGCGAGCCCGGTGCAGGCTCGTGTCGCGACCGTGCCCTGGGGACGCACGTCGTTCGTCGGGCGCGCCTCGGAGCTCGCGCAGCTGGACGACGCGCTTGCATCGGCCCTCGGGGGTGCGGGCGGTTTCGTCGTCGTCGAGGGCGAGGCCGGCGTCGGAAAGACCCGGTTGGTCGAGACGTTCCTGGCCGGCGTCCCGACCGGCGTCGCGGTCCACCGAGGACGGTGCTACGCGCGGGACCCGAGCGAGCCGTTCGAGCCGGTGCGAACGGCGCTCGCCGTTCGAGATGCCGACGTCGGGGCGCTGCCGGCGTACGGCGCCCGGTCGGCGACGTCCGACGAGGACGATCGCATCGCTGGCCGGCACGCCCTGGCGGCGCGGCTGGTCGCGGCTGCCGCGACGACGCTGGGCGCGCTGCTGTTCGTCGACGACCTCCAGTGGGCCGACGCGGCGACCTTGGACCTCCTCGCCTACGTTGCCCACCGGGTGCAGAGCGAACGCGTGCTGGTGGTCGCAACCTACCGCCGGGAGGACCGCGATCTGCTCGACACGTGGTGCGAACGGACGTGCGAGCACCGCACCGTGCGTACGGTGCCGCTGCACCGCTTCGACGCTGCCGAGACTCGCGGCCTGGTCGCGCAGCTCGTGCGGGGCGACGAGGACGACCTGGCGCGGTATGCCGCGTACGTCCACGGTGAGTCGGAAGGCAACCCGTACTTCGCGATCGAGGTCGTGCGCTCGCTGCGGAACGCCGCTGAACGGGTGCCCGCGACCGGTTCGGCGATCGACGCATCGTCCTGGAAGCGGAACGAGGACGCCGATCTGCCCGGGTCGATCCGGTCGTTGCTCTGGGCGCGGTACGGGAGCTTGGAACGCGAGGCTCGGGACGTGCTCGACGCCGCGTCCGTGATCGGACGTCGCTTCGGCTTCGACCAGCTCGCGCGGGTGGCCGGGACCTCCGCCCCCTCGTTGTGGGCGGTTCTGGAGCCGCTGCTCCGTGCCGGGCTGATCACCACGGTATCCGACGGCGCGTACGCGTTCGCGCACGACAAGTTGCGGCAGGTCGTCCACGAACGATTGGGCCCGCCCTCGCGACGCGCTCTGCAGGCACGCAACGACGCCGCGACGCAAACTGTCGGCGTGGACGAAGCCGATGCAGCCCCCCGTCCCCTCGCGACCGGACGGTAGTCCACCGCGGACCTCCCCTCGCCGCCACCGTTTGCGCGCGAACCGCTCGGCGCTCGCGCCGTTGGCGCCCAGGACCCGCTCCCGGGCGTTCCCGCGGCGGCAACGGAACGGGAACGGGTCGTGGACCATGCTCGCGAGTCGGGCCGCGACGCTCCGCCAGACCGTGTACGGCGTGACGCACGCCTTCGGCCCACCACCACCGCGAGACCACGCCCCACGAACGGAGCACCCTCGTGCACGAACCCTCCTCCTCGACCGTACGCGTCGCAGCCGTCCAAGCCACGCCCGCGTTCCTCGACCGGGACGCGACGATCGACAAGGCGTGCGACCTCATTGCCGAAGCCGGACGGAACGGCGCCGAGCTCGCCGTGTTTCCCGAAGGGTTCGTCCCGACGTACCCGTTCTGGACCTGGTTCGTGCCGCCGCATCGCACGAAAGAGCTTCGGCCGCTGTACGACGCGCTCCTACGCGCCGCGATCACGGTACCGGGACCGAACGTCGATCGGCTCGGCCGGGCCGCACGGGAGGCGGGCGTCGCGGTCGTGATGGGCGCGAACGAGCGGGACGCCGAAGGTACCGATGCCACGCTGTACAACGCCCTCCTGTTCATCGGGTCCGACGGTCGCCTGTTGGGTCGGCACCGCAAGCTGGTCCCGACCGTCGCCGAGCGGATGGTGCACGGGC
Source organism: Trueperaceae bacterium (assembly GCA_040905065.1). Classification (GTDB taxonomy): domain Bacteria; phylum Deinococcota; class Deinococci; order Deinococcales; family Trueperaceae; genus SLSQ01. The sequence continues at coordinate 2,686 of JBBDSD010000098.1, forward strand.
GGGGCGACGGCAGCACGCTCAACGTCTACGATCTCGCGTTCGCTCGGGTGGCCGGCCTGATCTGCTGGGAGAACTACATGCCGCTCGCGCGCTGGGCGTTGTACCCGCGCGGCGTCCAGATCCTCGCCGCGCCGACGTGGGACCGCGGAGAGCCGTGGAACTCCACCCTGCGCCACGTCGCCAAGGAAGGACGCGCCTTCGTGATTGGGTGCTGCTCGCCGATGCGGCGCGACGACGTCCCGAGCGAATGGGGGTTCGTGCGCGACCACGTTCCCGAAGGGGCGTGGATCAACCCTGGCGGTAGCGCGATCGTCGACCCCGACGGTCGCTACCTGGTCGAGCCGGTCGTCGAGACGGAACGGATCCTCTACGCCGACCTCGACATGAGCGTGCTGCGAGGGTCCCGCTACCAGCTCGACGTGGCCGGGCACTACGCGCGCCCCGACGTGTTCGACTTCGCCGTTCGGGATGGGGCCCGCTCCACCACGCACGGCGTGCCCCCCGTGGTCGACGGACGGGACCGTTCCGAGCGCCCAGATCGCGAACCCGTCTCGCCCGTCGACGGAGCGCTCGAAGGCGGATGAAGGACGACGGCCGCTCGCGACCCGAGGCGCACGCGTGCCCGCATCGGGAACGGAGCGGCAACGGCCGTTCGTCTACCGTCGCGATGCAGCCGATTCCGACTCGTACCAGGTTATTCCGTGGGGACGCAGAGGGGACGATCGGGCCGTGGAGGCTCCATGACCTCGTTCCGTGCGGTCACGACCGACAGGAGGTGGATCGCGCCGCGTCGCGTCGCCCTGCCGGCAGGGAACGCGTCGCGCGTCTTCGTACCGGCTCTCCCCGCCTGGAGGGTTCCCCATGCGCACGCCCCGTTCCTTCGTTCCGTTCTGTCTGCTCCTGCTCCTGCTAGGAGGCATCCTCGTCGCCTGTTCGGGCGGCGGCACGCCCTCGACCACGCAGGACGACGCGGTCGTCGTGACCGTCGACCCCTCGCTGGACCCGAGCGTCGGGACGCTGCCGCCGCTGGGCGGCCAGGCGCGCCCCGTCGCCGTCCTGGAGGACGAAGACGGCACCCGCGCCAGCTTCGTCGCCAACGAACTGTGGCTCGCGACGGACGATCGCGCCACGCTCGACGCCGTCCTCGCGCGCTGGAACGGCACCGTGCTGGTCGAACTCGACCCGGCCGCGTCCGGCGTGACCGGGCTGCCCCGGCAGTACCTGATCCGCATCGACGCGACGCTCGCCGACCCGAGCGGACTGGCGGGCGACCTGGCCACGCTCGACGGCGACGGTCGCGGCCAGGCGCGCGTTTCCAGCGACGAGGCGCTCGGCCTGCTCGCCGCCAGCGCCCGCGAAGCGGTGGACGGAAGCGAGGTCGGCATCAACTGGATCGGCGAAGGGGCCGAACTTTCTGCGCAGGACGTGTCCGACCGCGACCTGACGGAAGCCCCGAGCGGACCGCGCATGGGGGGCCGCGACTACGAGCCGAACCCGTACGCGTGGCCCACGCACGACGTGGGCAGCCCCCAGGACATCGGCGTGGCCGAGGCGTGGCGGGCGCTCGACGCGGCGGGGAGGCTGGATCCCGGCAGCGTGACCGTTGCCATCCTCGACATGGGCTTCGCGCCGGACGCGGACACGCCGGCCGGCTTCACCGCCGTGTCGAACGTCCCTGCCGCGGCGCCGACCGGAACGGAGAACCTGCTCGGGTGCGGCGGTGGACCGTGCCCCTGGCACGGAACCAACGTCATGAGCGCCGCGTTCGCCCTGCCAGGGAACGGCTACGGAAGCGCCGGTCCGGCCGGACCGATCGCCAACGCGGTGCTGGTCTTCACCCTCTACGACTACTTCACCAGCGTCTCGGCGTTGATCGAGGCCCGCGCCCTCGGCGCTAGGATCGTGAACATGAGCTACAGGACGCCGGTTCCGTGGTACCTCTCGCACACCGTGCTCCCCTTCGAGGCGGTCACGGTGGCCGCTCGTGCGTCCGGCATGCTGCTCTTCGCGGCTGCGGGCAACAAGGGCGACAACGTGGATGCCGAAGCGACCCTCGCCGGTAGGGGCCTGGGATTCGAGTCGACCTGGCATACACCGTGCGAGAACGCGGGCGTCATCTGCGTGGGTGGGCTGGCGCCCAGTTCGCTGTCGCGGGCGTCCAACTCCAACTACGGCGCCGAGCAGGTCGACCTGTTCGCCCCCTTCACGCTCTGGCTCGGACCCGATCCGGCCGCCCCGGACAACGTGGTCCGCGCCCTGAGCGGCACCAGCTTCTCGTCGCCGTTCGCTGCCGGCGTCGCGGCGCTCGTGTGGGCCGCCGATCCAACGCTGAGCGCCAGCGACGTCGAGGCGACCTTGTTCGCCTCGGCCAAGTCCAGTCCGGACGGCCGGGTGGGTCGCGTCGTGGATGCGCTCGGCGCGGTGCAAGCGACGCTGGGCAACGTGCCTCCGACGGTGGCGATGACCCGCCCGACGGAGGGCGCCGAGCTGAACCTGAACGCGACGGTCTTCTTCGACGCCATCGTCAGCGACTTCGAGGACGGCGTCGCCTGCTGCGAGGTGACGTGGACGTCGGACGTCGACGGCGCGCTAGGCATCGGGCGAGCCGTGACGAGCACGTTCACGACCGTAGGCGCTCGCGTGATCACCGTCACCGCGGTCGACAGCGGCGGGGGACGCACGAGTGTCGCGACCTCCGTGACGGTCGTGAACGATCCGCCGCGCGTCAACATCACGAATCCGCTGGACGGGGCCGAGGTCTTCCTCGGCGTGTCGACCGTGCTGCGAGGCACGTCGTTCGACGTCAACGAGCCGGATGCGGAACTCGCTTGCGACGCCATGGCCTGGACGAGCAGCGATCCGAGCGACGACGCGTTCCCGCTCGCCGATTGCGAGGTGTCCGTCGCGTTCGCCACGCTTGGCAGCCGCACGATCACGCTCACGGGCACCGATCCGCAGGGTGCTTCGGTCACCGATACCGTGATCGTCGTCGTCGTGGAACCGCCGCTGGACCTGCCGCCATCGGTCGTGATCACGAGTCCCGAGAACCTCCAGAGCGTCGGTACCGACGAGGAGATCACGCTCAGCGGCGACGTGAGCGATCCGGAAGGGGCGACGCCGTTGACGCTGGTCTGGACCGTCTCCGTGAACGACGGTGCCGCCGAGCAGGTCGGAACGGGCAACGACGTGCTCTGGACGCCGTCCGACACGATCGACTTCGGGAGCGAAGGCACGTACGACGTGACGATCCGGCTCGCGGCCCAGGATCCGGGTGGCAACGAAGGCAGCGACTTCGTGCAGCTGCGGTTCCGCATCATCAACTGAATACCCGCCCTTGCGTACGACAGGAAGCGC
>JBBDSD010000098.1:6049-10219 GCA_040905065.1 Trueperaceae bacterium
GGGGGGGGGCGCTCACGTGCCGGGGCCGACCCGCGGCGAACGAAGGATCAGAACCGAACGATCGCTTCGGGGTCGATGGTCGAGCCGACGGTGACGCCCAGGTTCTCGAGCGTGCCGGTCTTCGCGGCCAGCAGCCAGCGGTGACGCTCGGCCACGGAGACCCGCGCGGCGCCCGGCGTGCCGGCGTGCATCGACACGACGGCACCGGAGGCGTCGATGGCGGCGAACTCGAGGCCGGTGGTGGCGTGCTAGACGGAGTAGCTGGCGCGACCGGTCGTCTCGCGGGTGAGGGTGTACAGCAGGACCGTGCTGCCCATCGCCTGCTCGCCGACGCCGGCGAAGCCGCTGGCGCGCGTGGGGCCGGTGTCCGCGATCCGGACGGGCAGCAGATCGGACGCTCCGTTGGGGTTCGTGACCATCACCGCTCCGGTCGGGAGGGAGGCGAAGGCGGCGGGCATGTAGTGCGGCTGGCTGGCAGCCATGCGCGGGGCGACCAGGGTGGTGCCGGCCCAGGCGGCGACCAGAATCAGGACGACGGCGATCAACAGCGGCTTGATGCGGTCGTTCCAACGCATGCGCTGGGAGAACGTGGCGGGCGAAGTGGCTTGTGCCATGGTGATCGTCCCCTTTCAGGACCGCTGCGAGGCGGTCGCAGCGACGTGCCTGGCGGGTAGAAGGATCGAGTGAAGCCAACGTGAAGCGTTTCGGTCCGGTCCTGGCGGCGTACGATGCGGCGCAGGGGAAGCCGCATGCGTGTCTTGTTCGTCTAGGACGACGCCAGCCTGGCCGCGACCGTGCAGGAAGCGCTGCACGGCGCGGGAGTAACGTTCCTGCACGCCGCGGACTGCGAAGCGGCCTGGGAGGTCGCCTGGCAGGAACCGTTTGACCTGGCGATGCTGAACGTGATGCTGCCCGGCGACGACGAGGCCGGCTTCCACCTTCGCGAAGATCTGCGCGAGGCCGGGTTTCGGCAACCGATCCTGTTCCTGAGTGCCCGCGACGCGGTGCCCGATCGCGTGCGGGGACTCGGCGTGGGCGACGACTACCTCCCGAAGCCGTTCGCGCTGGACGAACTCTCGGCCCGCATCCGAGCCCTGTCCCGGCGCGGCGAGGTCCGTAGCGAGATCGTGCGCTGGCGCGACGTGGAGGTGCGGATCCTGGACCGGTGGGTGCTGCGCGGGGGCGCTCCGGTCAAGCTCACCACCAAGGAGTTCGAGGTGCTGACGCTGCTGCCGCAGAGCCCGGGACGGGCGGTCACGGCCTCGCGCTCACCTACCTGGACCTGCTGAACCTGTGGATGGCGGGCTTGGACGACGAGAACCGCCTGCTCGCCAACCTCATCGCCGAGGTGGCGGTCCTGCGCGAGGACGAAGCGGTCCGGGTTCCGATCGTCGTCGGTAGCTATCTCTCCGGCGAGCGCAGCACCAATTCGGCGTAGGCGGTCGCACGGTCGGCGACGTGCCGGCGATCCACGGCGGCGAAGCGAGGATCGGCGCGGGGCACGCGGACGGGGGCGGAACGGCGGTACGGATTCTGGTGCCGGCCGCTTCGGCCTCTCCGGGCGGCTCCGAGGACGCTTCGGCGCCGAACTCTACGTGACGTTCGGTTTCCGTATGCGAGAACCTCACACGTTCGTCATGTGGACGCGCTACCATGACCGCGTTCTTCGCAGGTTGCGGAGAACCCGGAGGAGATGCGTATGGAGCACGTCGAAGCGAAGGTGCTGGTCCCGGTCGAGCGGGTCAGCGAATTCTACGCCCTTGCCGGGCGTTGGTTGTCGGGAGAGCCGCTGCAGGCGACCACCCGACGCGGCGCCCGTCGCTCGCGACGGTCGAAAGGACCGAGCGCGAGCAGTTACGCCCCGCTGGGAGATCACCTGCGTCAGGTCGACGGCGACGAGGTGACGCTGACGTTCAGCGAGGTCGAGAAGATCTTGTCCCGGTCGTTGCCGGCCAGCGCCGTCAAGCACCGCGCCTGGTGGGCCAACACCGACACCCACAGTCAGGCGTTGGTGTGGTTGAGCGCCGGGTTCGTGGTCGATCACGCCGACCTGGACGCGAAGACGATCACCTTTCGGCGCGCCTGAGAGGGCGCTGCACGCCGTCGCCGCCGCGTGTCGCAGCGCGATCGGCGTTCGTTCGCCACCCGGTCGACCGACGGCCGGGTGGCGAACCGCGTTAAGGGCACCCGAGGTGACCTGCCCGCGGAGGTCCCCACGCGCCAGCGGTCCGGGTCGTCCAGCAGGTCGCGCACGATCCGCACGGCGCGGTCCAGGTCGTCCTCGTCGTTGTATAGCGCGACCGGAGAGAGACGCAGCAGGTCGGGCGGGCGGTGATCGGGCGTGACGCCCTCGGCGCGCAACGCCTGCGACAGGGTTCGGGCCCAAGGGTGCCGCAGCGCGACGTGACCGCCGCGGCGTTCCTCTTCGCGCGGCGTGGCCACCTCCACGTCCGGAAGCTCGCGGTCCACGAGGCCGATCAGGTGCCGCGTCAGCTCCAGCGAGCGGGTGCGTACCGCCTCGATGCCGATCTCCTCGAAGATCGCCAGGGCCCCCTCCAGCCCCGCCAGTGCCAGCACGCTCGGGGTGCCGATCTGCCAGGCGGCGGCGCCCTCCGCCGGCACGAACTCGGAGCGCATGTCGAACTGCGTGGCCTTGTCGTGCCCCCACCAGCCGGGCAGGCCGGGGGCGACCGCGTGGTGGCGACGGTGCAGGAACAGGCCCCCAGGCGCTCCTGGACCGCCGTTCAGGTACTTGTACGAGCACCACACCGCGGCGTCCACGCCGTCGTCGTGGAGCGCGTGCGGGACGGCGCCGATCGAGTGGGCGGCGTCCAGCCCCAGCAGAGCGCCCGCCGCGTGCGCGGCGCGCGTCAGGCGGGCCACGTCCAACCGCTGCCCCGCTCGGTAGGTGACCACCGGGAGCCATACCAGCGCCACGGTGTCGTCCAGCGCCGCTTCGATCCGCGCTTCGTCGATCGTCTCGCCGTCGCTCTCGATCAGGCGAAGCTCCGCGCCGTGACGCTCGGTCCACGAGCGAAGCGCGTACAGGTCGCTGGGGAACTCGTGCGCGAGCGCCACGATGGCGCGGCGGCGGCCTTCGGGCCGGTACAGACCGGCCAGCAGCGCGTGCAGGTTCACGGTGATGCCGCCGCTGGCGATGACCTCGTCCGGGTGAGCGCCCACCAAGCGAGCCAGGGCGGGGCGCAACCGCTCGGACAGGCCGAACCAGTCGTCCCAGGCGGCCACGCCGTGATGGTGCCACTGACGCATTCGGCGCTCGATCGCCGCTTGCGACGCCAGGCTGGCGGGACCCAGCGAGTTGCCGTCCAGGTAGACGCCGGCCGGCAACAGGAACGAGCTTCGCCACGGAAGACGCGTCACGGGCGTACGGGATCGCCGGCCGGTGCGATCACGACCCGAGCCGGCGCGGCGTCGGTCCCGATCAGGCGAAGCGGCAGGCACACGAAGGTGCACGGGCCGGCAGGAACGGCCTGCAGCGCCAGTCCCTCGACGATGACGACGCCCTCTTCGCAGCAGGCGTGATGGGCGGGCAGGTCCGCATCGTGCAGCGGGTCGACGCTGGGCGCGTCGGTCGCCAGCAGCCGCACCCCTGCGGCGGCCAGGTGCCGCACCGTTGCGGGATCGATCGGGCGAATCTCCGTCGGGAACGACGTCCACGCGTCCGGCTCCCCGGTGCGGAGCGCCACGCGCGTCGGGTACGGTCCGTCCGGGAGCTCCTCCGGCGCGACAGGCCCGCGCGCGCCCGCGACGTCGATCACCAGGCCGGGACCGATCAGCGTCTCCAGGGGGATCGATTCGATCCGGGCGCCCGACTCGCGGACGTGGAACGGCGCGTCGACGTGCGTGCCCAGGTGAGTGGTTCCCTCGAAACGCATCAGGTTGACGCTGGATCCGTTGGGAATGCGCGCGGTCGGTCGCACCGCGAACGGCGCGTCGCCGGGCCACACCGGATGCCCGTCCGGCAGGGCGCGCGTGGCGTCGATCCAGCCCCGCGGGGTGCGGCCACCGGCGTCGAAGCCGGTCACGCGGCACCGCCGGCCGACCGGACCTGCGCTTCGATGGCGCTGGCGATCGCCTCGATCCGCGCGAGGTCGGGACCCTCGACCATCACTCGGACCAGCGCTTCGGTACCGCTGGGCCGCACGTTCA
>JBBDSD010000099.1:0-1680 GCA_040905065.1 Trueperaceae bacterium
TTCGTCAACGTCGCCGGCGGCCTGCGGCTCACCGATCCCGGGGCCGACGTGGCGGTGGCGTTGGCGGTGTGGTCGGCGGTCACGAACCGGGCGCTACCGCCCACGGCGGCGGTGGTGGGCGAGGTCGGCCTGGCCGGCGAGATCCGCGGCGTCGCCCAACTGGAGCGTCGCGAAGCGGAAGCGCGACGGGCCGGCTACCACCTGCTGGTCGCCCCGGCACGGGACGGGAGCGACGGGAGCGGCACGCGCGACCTGGCCGCCGCCATCGCGCTCCTGTCCAGGGGCGCAGGCCGCGTCGCCGCCGTCGCCGGGGCGGGCCGATGAACGAACGACCTCGCGAAGAGCAACGCGCGACCCCGCACCGGCGCACCGTCGCGGGACCGACCGCCCTGATCGTGCGGGTGGTGCTCAGCGGCGGGCTCGCCGGCCTGGGCGTGGTGCTGGCCGAAGCGATGCTGGCCCGAAACCTGCTGGTCGGTCCGAACAACGTGCTGTACCTGGGACTCTTGGGGGCCTTGAGCGGCTGGTTGCTGAGTCGGCCGGCCGGCGCGATCGCCGAGCGCTGGATCTCGCTCGCGGCCCGGCGAGTCGGGTCGGTCTCGCCCGAGGCGGTGCTGGCGGCCGGAACGGGAGCGCTGCTGGCTCTGGTGCTGACGGTCCTCCTCAACAACGTGCTGGCCGCCGTTCCGGGCTTCACCTGGTACTGGTCGCTGCTGATCGCGGGCCTGTTGATCGGGGCGTCGGCCGCCTTCTTCGTGACCAACCGGCACCTGCTCCCGTTCGTGCAGGACGACGCCGAAGCGGCCCCGAGCGGGGCCGGCCGAACCAAGCTGGTCGACACCAGCGCCATCATCGACGGTCGCATGGTCGAGGTGGCCGACGCCCACTTCCTGGACGGGCGGCTGCTGATCCCGGCGTTCGTGCTGGGTGAACTGCAACGCATCGCCGACGATGCCGACCCGCTGCGCCGCAAGCGCGGCCGACGCGGGCTCGAGGTGCTCGAGCGCCTGTCGGAACTGACCATCGTCGAAACGCAGGTCGTGCACGACGACGTTCCCGACGCCAAGGAGGTGGACGAGAAGCTGGTCCGCCTGGCGCAACGCAAGGGTGCCGACCTGATCACCACCGACTTCAACCTGCATCAGGTCGCCCAACTGCAGGGGGTGCGGGTTCTGAACCTGCACCGCCTGGCGAACGCCGTCAAGGCGTCGGTGCTGCCGGGCGAGACGCTGTCGCTCTCCGTGGTCCGCACCGGCCGCGAACCGGGGCAGGGCCTCGCCTACCTGGAGGACGGCACCATGGTGGTGATCGAGGACGCCGCCGCACGGGTCGGCGAGAGCGTGGACGCGGTCGTGACCAGCAGCCTGCAGACCAACATGGGCCGCATGATCTTCGCCAAGCTGGACGGTGCGAGCGGACCGAGCGGCACGTGAGCCGCAGCGGCGCGCGTCCGCTTGACCGGCCGCGACGCCGCGCGTATCCTGAGCGCTCGGTCGACCGACGCGGGCTTCCGGCTCAAAACGGCGTCGAGCGAACCGTTGCACACGGGGCCTTAGCTCAGCTGGGAGAGCATCCGCTTTGCAAGCGGAAGGTCGCCGGTTCGATCCCGGCAGGCTCCACCATCGCAGGCGAAGCCGCGCCCCCCCAAACGGGCGCGCGGCTTAGTACCGCCCCGCCCCC
>JBBDSD010000100.1:0-10101 GCA_040905065.1 Trueperaceae bacterium
GATCCAGGCCGCGAACGGACGGTCGTCGCGCGCCCGCTGGGTCAGCCAGCGCTCGGTCTGGGCGGTGACCAGACCGGTTCCGGTCGCGTTCGGATCCACGTCGCTGACGGCGTACGACACGGCCGCCGCCTGGCGCGGCATGGCGCGGCGCGGGGCGTGCCCGGCCGCGATGGCGTCGTCGGGTAGCGGCCAGTCCAGGCCGACCGGCGGGTCGCCTTCGGGCAGGCCGTCGTGCTCCAGCAGGCAACGCACGTCGAACAGCTCCCGGTCGGACGGATCGCGGAAGCAGTGGTCCTTGCCGATCAGCGCCGTAGCGAAGCCGGCCTCGCGCCAGAGGCGGAAGGCGTGACGGCGTCCGGGCGGCATGGGGGTCTCGTTGCGACGGGCGCCGGTGCCGTGCGGCCAGCGGCCGGTCCAGAGCGACACGCGGGCCGGCACGCAGAGCGGGTGGGGCGTGATTGCCCGCTCGAACAGGGTGCCGCTCGCCGCCAAGCGCGCCAGGCCGGGCGTCTCGCAGAAGGCGTTGCCGTACAGGTGGCTGGCGGTCGCCTTCATCTGGTCCGCCAGGATCACCAGCACGTTGGGCGGGCGCACGCTCACGGCCTCAGATCCGGGCCGCGGAGTCGGGATCCAGGTAGAGGGTGGCGTGATCCACGCGGCGCAGGACCGATCCGGGCCGGTCCTCGGAGACCGGTTCGGTCAGGCAGGCGTGCACGGCGTCGGCCTTGCGGCTCTCCGGCACGATGCACAGCACCCGCTTCGCGGCCAACAGGGCGGGGATGGTGAGCGTGATGGCGTGGGTGGGGACCTCGTCCAGCGACGCGAAGTGGCCCTCGCCCACCTGCTGCTGGCGGCTGACGTCGTCCAGGCGGACCGCTTTGGCCCAGACCGGATCGGCGAACTCCGCGAACGGCGGGTCGTTGAACGCCAGGTGCCCGTTCTCGCCCCAGCCCAGCGCGACTGCGTCGGCGGGGTGTTCGCGCAGCAGCGCTTCGTACTCGGCGCAGATCGCGGCGGTGCGCGCGGGGTCGCCGGAGATCGGGTGGAAGGTGGCGCCGTCCACGTGATCCAGGAAGTGCTCCCGCAGGAAGCGCGGGAAGCTGGCCTTGTGCTCCGGATCGATGCCGACGTACTCGTCCATGTGGAAGATGCGCACGCGACGCCAGTCGACGTCGTCGCTCTCGCGCAACGCCTTCAGGAATGCGAGCTGCGAGTTGCCGGTGGCGAGGATCAGGTTCGCTTCGCCGCGCTGCGCGATCGCGTCGCGCAGCAGCTCCGCCATGTCGGCGGCCGCGGCGGCGCCGAGGGTGGCCTCGTCGGCGTAGACGCGGACGGGCAAGCGTTCGACCCGCTGCTCCCGGATCGGGGTGGGAACGTCGCTCACGGGGACTCTCCTTCCAGGCCGCGCGCGACGGTGCGGCCCTCGATGACGGTGCGGAGCGGGGTCAGGTCGGGAGCCAGGATCGCCAGGTCTGCGCGCTTGCCGGGCGTCAGGCTGCCGATCCGGTCGCTCATCCCGATCAGGCGGGCGGGCGTGAGGCTGGCCATGCGGACCGCGTCGGGCAGCGGCACGCCGACCTGTTCGGTGACGACCCGCAGCATGCCGTCCAGCAGGGTGGTGCTGCCGGCGAACGAGCTGCGGTCCCGCATCATGCCGACCCCGTCGTGCACCTCGTACCGCATTTCGCCCATGGTGAACGGCGATCCGTCGGGCAGGCCGGCGCCGCTGGTGGCGTCGCTGATCAGGCAGAGACGGTCGCTTCCGAAGCAGCGCCACGCCAGCCGCATCAGGGTGGGCGGCAGGTGCTTGCCGTCGGCGATCATCTCGCCGCTCAGCGTGTCGGATGCAAGCGACGCCTCCAGCAGGCCGGGCACCCGCCACGGTCCGTCGCGCCGGGTGGTGGACTGTCCGCTCCACAGGTGGATCGCGTGCGACAGGCCCCACGCCTCGCACACCGCTAGGTCCGCGTCGCTCGCTTCGGCGTGGCCGGCGGCGGCGACGATGCCGGCCGCCACCAGGCGGCGCGTGAGCTCGCACGCGCCGGGGAGTTCCGGCGCGAAGCTGACGATGCGGATCGCGTCGCGGTAGGTCAGCAGGTCGTCGACCGAGCCGTCGTCGGGCGTGCGCAGGTGGGCGGGGTCCTGCGCGCCGCTCTGCGCGGCGGCGAAGTACGGACCCTCGACGTGGGCGCCCAGCACGCGCGCGCCGGGCCGGTCGGGGGTGGCCCAGGCGCGCGTGCGCTCCAGCGCCGTGAGGATGGCGGGCAGGGGCGCGGTCGAGGTGGTGGCCAGCAGGCCGGTCACGCCGCGGCGGGCCTGTTCGGCGGTGATGGTCGCGAAGGCGTCATCATTGCCGTCCAGGAACGAGCGGCCCAGCGCGCCGTGGGTGTGCACGTCGATCAGGCCGGGCGCGACGTAGGCACCGCCGACGTCGCTGCGCGCCACGTCCGCGGGCAGGTCGGCCTCGCGGGCCAGCGCCACGATGCGGCCGCCCTCGGTCAGCAGGGCGCGTCCGTCCAGCACGCGGTCCGGCAGCACCAGGCGGCCGCCGGTCCAGGCGTGCGGCGCGCCGTCCGTGGCCGTATCGGACCGCAGATCGGGGCGTGCGTCGGCGGCGCTCACGCCGGATCGTCCGGTGGGGTGGGGTCGGGCTCGCGGACGGCGTCCGGACCGGGCGCGTCGCCCGCGACCGGTTCGGCGGGCGGTGGGCCGGCGGAGGCGCCCACCTTGTCGGGGCGCACGCCCTCCAGTTCCCCGATTCCGTCCAGGTTCAGCTCCTCGGCGCGGTGGCACGACACGAAGTGGCCGGGCTCCAGCTCGCGCAGGTGCGGCGTTTCGGTGCGACACCGTTCTTCGGCGAACGGGCAGCGCGGATGGAAGTAGCAGCCGCTGGGCGGGTCGGCGGGGTTGGCCACCTCGCCGGGCAGGCCCTTCAACGCCGCGCGGTGATCGGGATCGGCGACCGGAACCGACTTCATCAAGGCCGAGGTGTAGGGGTGCTTGGGACGCAGGAACAGCGCTTCGGTGGGGGCCAGCTCGGCGATCTTGCCGACGTACATGACGGCCACGCGGTGGCTGATGTGCTTGACGATGCTCAGGTCGTGCGCCACGAACAGGTACGACAGGTTCAGGCGGCGTTGCAAGTCCAGCAGCAGATTCAGGATCTGCGCCTGGACCGATACGTCCAGGGCGGATACCGCTTCGTCCGCCACCACCAGGCGCGGCTCCAGCGCCAGGGCGCGGGCGATCACGACGCGTTGCCGCTGCCCGCCGCTGAAGGCGTGCGGGAAACGGTGCATGTACTCCGGCCGCAGGCCGACCAGGTTCAACAGTTCGGCCACGCGGTCCATCCGCTTCTGGCGGTTGGTGACGCCTTGGACGTACATAGGTTCGCCGATGATCTCGAGCAGGTTCTTGCGGGGGTTGAGCGACCCGAACGGATCCTGGAAGATCATCTGCATTTCGCGCCAGAGCGGGCGGAGCTGCTGCTCGTTCAGCTTGGCGACGTCGACCACCTCGCCGTCGGCGCGACGGAACCACACCTCGCCTCCGGTCGGATCTATGGCGCGCAGTACGCAGCGCGCGGTGGTGGTCTTGCCGCAGCCGCTCTCGCCGACCAGGCTCAGGATCTCGCCCTCGTGCACGTCGAAACTGACGCCGTCGACCGCCTTGACGCTACCGACCTCGCGCTGGAAAAAGCCGCCGGTGATCGGGAAGTGCTTCTCGAGGCCACGGACCTCCAGCAGAGGTTTGGTGGGAACGGCGTCAGCCACGGTCGGCTCCCTCCACCTGGTCGTGATGCAAGAAGCAGGCGACCGGGGGCCCGTCGTCGACGGAGACCAGGGCCGGCGTGTCCACGTCGCATCGACCCGGCATGGCGTCGGGGCAACGCGGATGGAACGGACAGCCGGTCGGGCGGTGCAGCGGGTGGGGGATGCTGCCGGACACGGTCGGCAGCGCCACCCGCGGTTCGGCGTGCAGGCTGGGGACGCTCTGCAGCAGGGCGCGCGTGTACGGGTGCTGCGGATCGTGGAAGATGTCGCGCACCGGTCCTTGCTCCATCACGCGGCCCAGGTACATCACCACCACGTGATCGGCCAGCTGCGCGATGACGCCCAGGTCGTGCGTGATGAACACGATCGAGGAGCCGTGCACGCGCTGCAGTTCCTTGAGCAGCTCGAGCACCTGCGCTTGGGTGGTGACGTCGATGGCGGTGGTGGGCTCGTCGGCCACCAGGATCGCCGGGTTGCACGACAAGGCGAGAGCGATGATGGCGCGTTGGCGCAGGCCGCCGGACAGCTGCCAGGAGTAGGCGTCGAAGCGCTGCTCGGGGTTGGGCATGCCGACCTCGGCCAACTTCTCGATGGCGATCCGTTTCGCCTCGCGCCGGCCGACCTTCTGGTGCAGCAGGATCGCCTCGACGATCTGATCGCCGATCGAGTGCAGCGGACTGAACGACGCCATCGGCTCCTGTGGGATCAGGGCGATGTCGCCGCCGCGGATGCGGCGCAGGGCGCGGCCGTAGCCGGGCAGCTTGGCGAGGTCGACGTCCAGTTCCTTCTTCTCTGCGCTGGCGGGCCGCCGGTAGCGGATCTCGCCCTCGACGATCCGGCCGGGGTGCTGCACCAGGCGCATCACCGACTTCATGGTGACGCTCTTGCCGCAGCCGCTTTCGCCGACGATGCCGACGATCTCGCCGGGATGCAGATCGAAACTGACGCCGTCGACGGCGCGGACCACCCCTTCGTCGGTGGCGAAGTGGGTCTTGAGCCCGCGGACCGAGAGGATCGGTTCGCCGGGCCGTTCGGCGCCGGAGTGGCGCTCAGTTGGCGTAAGGGTCTGCTGCATCGCGCAAGCCGTCTCCGAGGATGTTGAGGGCGAGGACCGTGATGATCACGAACACTCCGGGAAGCAGGAGCCACGGTGCGTTGACGACGGACTGGAGGTTCTGCGCCTCCTGGAGCATCACGCCCCAGCTGATGGCGGGCGGGCGCATGCCCAGCCCCAGGAAGCTGAGGAACGTCTCGTTCAGGATCATCAGCGGGATCGCCAGGGTGACGGCCGCGATGATGTGGCTGGTGAACGACGGCACCATGTGGCTGAAGATGATGCGCGGCCTGCTTGCGCCGACCAGGCGGGCGGCGGTGACGAAGTCCTCCTCGCGCAGCGACAGGAAGCGGCCGCGCACCTCGCGCGCCAGGCGCGTCCAACCCAGCAGGGCCAGGATCAGGGTGATCGCGAAGTAGACCAGCGTCACCGGCCAGGTGCGCGGCAGCGCGGCAGACAAGGCGAGCCACACCGGGATCGGGGGCAGCGCTTGCAGCAGCTCGATCAGCCGCTGGATCAGGTTGTCGGTCAACCCCCCGAAGTAGCCGGAGATGCCGCCCAGCAGGATGCCCAGCAGGGTGCTGAGAGCGACCGCCACCAGCCCGATCGACATCGAGATCTGCGTGCCGATCATCAGCCGCGACCACTGGTCGCGCCCTAGCCGGTCGGTGCCCAGCAGGGCGGGCGTCGGATCTCCCGGCTCCAGGTTGCCGAACCCGATCAGGTGCCGGTCGGTCGGGATCAGGCCCAGGAAGCGGTACTCGTAGCCGCGCACGAAGAGGCGCAGCGGGTGCCGCCGGTCCCCGTCGATGACGTACTCCATCCGCAGGGTGCGCTGGTTGCGCTCGCCCACGACGCCCGGCACGTACGGCCACGCGAGGCGGCCCTCGTGCACGATCTGGACCGTCTGCAGCGGGATGTAGGCGCGGCTGGCGGTGGTGGCGTGCGGATCGGTCGTGGCGAAGAAGTGCGGCGAGATCGAGATCAAGGCGATCACGCCGACCACCCAGAGGCAGAACACCGCCAGCTTGTGCTTGCGGAAGCGCCACCAGGTCATCTTCCAGGCGGGCGCGACGTAG
This sequence comes from Trueperaceae bacterium, assembly GCA_040905065.1. Taxonomy (GTDB): domain Bacteria; phylum Deinococcota; class Deinococci; order Deinococcales; family Trueperaceae; genus SLSQ01. The sequence goes on from JBBDSD010000100.1 coordinate 5,907, forward strand.
ACGTTCGCGCCGGCGTCGGGCTTGGTGGGCGTCGCCATCTCAGGCACCGTCCATTCGGATGCGCGGATCCAGCAGCGCCAGCAAGATGTCGCTGACCAGGGTGCCGATCACGGTGAGGACGCTGTAGATGAGGATGATCGTGCCGGCCAGGTACATGTCCTGTCCGATGAGGGCGCGCAGCAGCAGCGGCCCGATGGTGGGCAGGCTCATCACCACCGCCACCACCAGGCCGCCGGACAGCAGTTGCGGGAAGTACCAGCCGAGGGTGCTGACGACCGGAGCGATCGCCACGCGCGTGGGGTACTTGAGGACCAGCTTCCACTCGGGCAGGCCCTTGGCGCGGGCCATCTCGGTGTACGGCTTGCCCAGTTCGTCCAGCAGGTTGGCGCGCACCACGCGCGCGATCTGGGCGGTGCCGGCGGTGCCCAGCACGATCATCGGCAGCCAGATCTTGCCCATCATGTCGGCGAAGCGGGCCCAGCTCCACGGCGCGTTCTGGAATTCGGGACTGAACAGGCCGGTGACGCTGATGCCGAAATTGTCGAACGCGAGCCACATCAGCACCAGCGCCAGCATGAAGTTGGGCGTGGCCAGACCGATGTAGTTGAGCACCGTGAAGACGTAGTCGAGGACCGAGTATTGGCGCGTCGCCGAGATGATCCCGATCGGGATGGCAACCACCCAGGTGAACAGCAGCGACAGGGTGGTGAGCGCCAGGGTGAGCATCAGGCGCTCGCCGATGAGTTCGGCGTTGGAACGCCGCCATTCGAACGAGTAGCCGAGGTCGCCCTGCACCAGGTTGCCGACCCAGATGGCGTACTGCACGTAGAGGGGCTCGTTGAGGCCGTACTGCTCACGGAGGGCCTCGATCTCCTCCTGGCCGATGGTCGTCCCGCCCTGGGCGAGTTCGGCGATGTAGCTGGTCAGATAGTCGCCAGGAGGGGCCTGGATCAGGACGAAGGCGATGACCGAGAAGATAACGAGCAGGATCGGGACGACCATCAGTCGCTTGAGAATGAACCAGTGCATCCGAACTCCGAGTCGGAACCGCGCGACGTGCGTCGGTCGGAGAAGGCCGCAGGTGGCGCGGCGTCACGGGGTGGGGTGGTAGGGCGTGCGGGCCCCCCCGGGGGGGGCCCGGACACAGGTGGCGTACCGAAGGGTCAGCTCAGCTTAGCGGCGGAAGTAGAACTGTGCCGGCTGCGCGTCGCCCGGGGTCCGGAGCGGCCAGTCGTTGGCGACCAGGTCCGGCACGTTGCGCAGGTCCTGGTTCTTGACGACGACCCCCTGGATCATCGGCGTCAGGCCGACCGTACCGATCGAGAAGTGCTCGCTGCCGATGATGCGGCCCAGCTCCTGCGCCAGCTCGATCTGCTCCTCGACGCCGACCGTCTTGGCGGTGTCGATGATCTCGACGATGCGGGCGATGGCGCCTTCCGGCTCCCACCCTTGCTCCCCGTCGGTTTCGTACCAGGTGCGGTTCTCGACGGCGAAGATGGTGGCGGGATCGCTCCGAGGATCGATCTTCGGGTTGCCGGTGAACGGGAACGCGGTGGTGTCCTCGTTCCAGATCTCCATGATCAGCTCGTTGCTGTCGCGCATGGTGAAGTGCGCGCTGCGCTCGCGGACCTGCACGTCGGTGGCGACGCCCACGCGCTCCCAGTCGGCCGCGACCAGCTGGGCCACGTCGGGCCACTCGCCGAACGCCGGCACGACCGAAATCTCGACCCGCAGCGGCTCGCCGCTGGGCAGCGTGCGCATGCCGTCACCGTCGCGCTCCAGGCCCAGGTCGTCCAACAGGGCGTTGGCGCGGTCCGGATCGAACTCGATGTTGTTGAAGGCGTACTCGTCGCCCGGGTAGTACGGGTGCCACGGCGCGGCGACCGGCTGGCGCGCTTCGCCGAGGCCGAGGAACGCCGATTCGCGGATCTCGTCGCGGTCGATGGCGACGGAGAGCGCGGTGCGGAACTCGCGCTCGCGCAGCACTTCGCCGAGCTCCTCGTCGATGGTGTAGTTCTGGTTGATCCACACCGCGGCGTCGTTGCCGCCGAAGGTGGGCCAGGTGATGATCTCGTAGCCGGACCGTTCGGCGTTGTCGATCAGCACCGGGTAGTTGGTCATCTGGACGTGGCGGGCCTGGAAGTCGAACTCGCCGGCGACCGCCGCGAAGTTCAGCGCTTCGGCGTCCGCGAAGAAGCGGAACTGCACCTCGTCGATGTAGGGAAGCTGGTTGCCTTCCGTGTCGACGCCGATGTAGTACGGGTTGCGCCGGATCGTGAACACCGAGTCGGACACGGTGCTCTGGTGCGGAACCCAGGCGGCCATGGTCGGGCGATCGGGGTTCTCGGGCGGCGCGGCGCGGGTCTTGAACAGCTGGGTCCAGTCGTTCAGGCCCGACTCGTCCACCAGCGCCTGCACGGCCTCTTCGCCGGCGTGCTCCGGGTGGAACTGCGACAGGTAGTGACCGGGCAGGAACATCGCCAGCGTGCGGTCGGCGCCGTCGCGGAAGGTGAGTTCCGTCAGGAACAGGGTGTTCGGCTCGTCGAAGTCGACCTGGACGGTGTAGTCGTCGACCGCGGTGAAGACCGCGGCGGAGCCGTCCGCGTTCTGGAGCCAGGAGGGGGTCGACGCAGTCAGGTCCTCGTTCTGAATGACGCTCTCGTACCAGAACATGATGGCGTCGGCGGTGAACGGGTGACCGTCCGACCACTTGGCGCCGGGACGGAGGTGCAGGGTCCAGGTGGTGAAGTCTTCGGACGCTTCCCAGTCGCGGACGATGTGGGGGATGATCTCGGAACCTTCGCTGTTGAACCGGACCAGGGCGTCGTACACGACGCGCACGTAGTTGTTCGCGTCGGCCGGCCCCAGGAAAGCGCGACGCAGCACGCCACCGTACTGACCGATCTCGTCCACCGGCTCGAACACCAGCGGTTCGTCGGGGAGGCGTTCCTCGACCGGCGGCAGGTCGCCGGCTTCGACCTGCTCGGCGAGCATCGGGGCTTCGTCGTAGGGCTGCGCCAAGGCGAACCCGAACGTGAGCGTCGCGACCATCGCGGCGACCCACGCCAGCGTCCACCTCGGACTCGTGCGGTTCGTCGAATCGACCTTCACCATGCGTGCTCCTTTCGAACGGAAGCGGTTCGGTGCAACGGGGACCGCGTCGCGACGGTCGCGCACGATGCGCGCCGCATGCTGTTACGAGGCGACCTCCCGACGTACCCATCGGGGCTCCGCTGCGGTCGAGCCACGACCAGATCGGTCGGTTCCCAACGTTAGCGATAACGGACTTCGAACGCTTCGGAAGGTAGCACGCGCCGTTCCGGCCGGTCAAGATGCTGCCGTGGCGCCCCGCCGCGGTGGGCGGGACGAAGCGCCGCGACGACGCGATCCCACGCGATGGCGTCCGATCGAGCGGGGCCGCGGGATCGGACGCGCACGTCGGTACGGTTATCGTTAACGCTATCACGCGGTACCGCACCCCGGTTCTCCCGCCGTACCGCCCAGGCCGCACGGGCGCGCGAGCGGCCGCCCGCACCGTCAGGAACGCACCGTCCGAGCCTCGATCCCGCCTTGCAGCAGTTCGACCAGAAGCAGCAGGTTCCGCGTCAGGTGGTACGGGTCCTTGACCGGCAGCCCCACCACCTTCGGCAACGGAGCGCCGCGCCGGTCGCGGATCTGGATCCACTCCCCCACCGACCGGTCGGGATTCGGGAAGGTCGCGAAGGCGTACGCGTGCATGCGATCGTGCAGGACGCGCTGCGCGGCGTCGCCGGTCGCCTCCGCCGCCAGCAGGGTGGCGTACAGCGTCTCCGAGTGCGGCCACCAGATCTTCGTGTCCCAGGTGTCCAGGATCAGCTTCTCGAACGGCCCGTCCGCCGGTCCGCGCGGTTCCGGCCCACCTCCGCCGGGCACGACGTAGCGGAACAGGCCGCCGTGCTCGGGATCCCAGCCGGCTTCGAACGAGGCCTCGATCACCCGCGCCGCGGTCGCCACGGCGTCCGGCCGGTCGTGCCGCAGCGCCTGCTCCATCACGAACCACATCGACTCGATCGCGTGACCGGGGGTGACGTGCCGGGTCAAGAGGCTAGCGCCCGACCCGAGCGGCTCGCCCTCGCGGGCGACCTCCTGCACCAACCCGTCCTCCCGCACGAACCCGTCCAGCACGGGCGATCGACGCCGTGCCCACTCGATCGCC
>JBBDSD010000101.1:0-3531 GCA_040905065.1 Trueperaceae bacterium
CGTGCCCTGCAGCATCTGCGCCTGGTAGGCGGTGCGGGCCTCGGCAAGCAGGTGGAAACTGGGACCGCCCCCGACGTCGCTGCCGAGCATCACGCGCACCCCGTGGTCCAGATGGCGCCGTAGCGGGAACAGGCCGCTGCCGACGAACTGGTTCGATCCGGCGCAGTGGCACACCACCGCTCGCGCTTCGCTCAGGCGCTGCAGCTCGCGGTCGCTGGGATGCACGTCGTGCGCGAACACGCTGCGGGGGCCGACCAGCCCGTGGGCGTCGTAGACGTCCAGGTAGTCGCGCGCAGCTGGGAAGGCGTCGCGCACGTAGGCGATCTCGGCCGGCATCTCGTTGAGGTGGGTGGTGAACCAGAGATCGTCATGGTCGGCCAAGAGCTCGCCACAGGCAGCCAGCAGCGCGTCGCTGGCCGACACCGCGAAGCGGGGCGTGACCGCGTAGCGGAGCCGGCCACGCCCGTGCCAGCGGGCGATCAGCGCGCCCGACTCGGCGATCGCTCGCGCGGGATCGGTCCGCATCGCGTCGGGAAGCTCGCGGTCGCCGAGGGTCAGTCCGGCGCTGATGCGCAGGCCGCTGGCCGCCGCCTCGGCGAAGAACGCCTCCATCGCGGGCGCGAAGTGCGCGCCGAACACCATCGCCGCGGTGGTGCCGTTCCGCGCCAGCGCGGTCAGAAAGGCGCGCGCCTCGCGCGCCGCGAACGTCGCGTCCGCGAAGCGGGCCTCGTGCGGGAAGGTGCGCTCCCGCAACCAGTCCATCAGCGTGAGCCCCATCGCGCCCATCACCGGCAGTTGCGGGTAGTGCACGTGGCCGTCCACGAAGCCGGGCACGATCCAGCCCCCCGTCCGATCGACCGTCGCATCCGGAAAGCGGTCGCGCAGCTCGTGCAGCGCGCCGGTCGCACGAATCGTGCCGCTTACGATCGCGACAGCGCCGTCGTGCACGGCGTGCAGCGCGTCGGGGTCGGCGATGACCCATCGATCGCGCGTTCCCGAGGCTTCGCTTCGCTTCGAGCGGTCCACGAACGGATCGCGCGGCACGTGCAGCAGGTGGCCGGCAAGCAGCGTGGTCACGGCGCTACGCTACCGCGGACCGTGCGCAGGCTCCGGACCGCGCCTGCACCGGTTCAGTCCCGCATCGACCGTTGCGCGGTCAGGACGACGCACGCCCGACGCCAAGGCGTCACGCCCCCGCCCCGACGCAGCGAAGGTGCGCCCCCGCGATGGGAGGCGCACCTTCGTACCGGAGCGACCGAACTTCGTTCGGTGCCGCTGCGTCGCTTCGGACTCAGCGCAGGATGGACTCAGCGCAGCGTGAACTCCGACAGGATCATCGCGCCGTCCTGCATGGCGGGCCCGTCGCTGCGCGGGAAGCGGTAGACGCGGTCGCCGTCGTCGACGTGGATCATCGTCACCACGGTGTCGCCGATCACCGGAGCCTGATCGTCATCGATCCAGATCGTGACGTCCTGGTGCGTGCCCGCCTCCAGAAAGCCGCTCGCGCCCAGGATTGGAAGGACGCGCAGGCTGCCGTCCGCTTCGGTCGCGTGCAGGGCCACGAAGCCCGGTTGCGTCAGGGTGGCCTCCGCCAGGGTGACGGACAGACCGTCGTTGCTCACGTTCAGGCGGGGAGCGGCCGGGACCACGCCCGCGCCGTCCATCATCGGCATCGACAGCACCAGCGGCGAGACCAGCGCGTCGCCGTCGGCCACCACGGGCACGTCGGGGCCTTCGGGGAACTCATAGCTGCCGTTGTCGTTCGCGTCGACGTGCAGCATCGGCACGATCGCCTTGGGGCCCTCGTCGTAACCGTGCTCGTTCAGACCGTCGGCCATCAGGTCGATCGTCACGAAGCGGCTCACGCCGGCCGGGACCGAGGCGACGCCCAGCGGCGGCGTCAGGACTGCGTTGCCGTCACGGTCCAGCGCGTGCACCACGACAAAGCCGTCTTCGGCCGCGATCACGGTGTCGATGGTGACGCTACCGCCGGCCAACGTCTGGTCGAAGGTCGCGAGCGAGGGGAGGAGCGTGAGGTCCACGCTCACCACGACCGGCGCGCCGCCCTCCGTCACGGGCACGTCGGGACCGTCGGGGAACTCGTAGGTGCGGTTGTTGTTCGCGTCGACGTGCAGCATCGGCACGATGCTGCCGCCCTCGTGGTAGCCGTACTCGGCCAGTTGGTCGGGATCGAGGTCGACCGTCACGTTCATGTGCTCGCCAGCCATCAGGTACGTCAGACCCAGCGGCGGCGTCAGGACCAGACCGCCGTCCGCGTCGGTGGCGTGCACGACCACGAAGCCGTCCTCTTCCAGCAGCACCCGGTCCAGCGTGATGGTGGTGCCGCGGACCTCCTGGTCGCCGGCCTCCAGCGCCACGTGGCCGGCCAGCGCGGTGGCCGTGGCGAGCACGAGCAGGACTGCGGCCAGCGTGCGAAGGATCCGATTCCGTACGTTCGTCATGGGGAGTTCCTTTCTTCCTCGCGGGGCGAGGGGGAGGTCGTGCGGAGCGACCGCATCCGCGGCGTCCGGAGGGTCCGTTTCGGCCCTTCCCCCAGAGAAATGCGCGCTTCCGGCGATCGGATGCATGGGGGCGGTGCACCGGAGGCTCGTGGCCTGTCGGGGGTTCGGATCCGGCCATGGTGACAGGCATCCGAACGGCCGAACCGCGAATATGGTCGGATGAGGGCCGTGGACGCCGAGACCGAACTGCTTCAGCAGGTGAGCAACGGCGTGGACGGAGCCCTCCGGTCGCTGTACGAAGCGCTGGCCGGCAACGTCCATGCACTCGCGTGGCGGATGCTGCACAGCAGAGAGGACGCCGAAGAGGTGGTTCAGGACACGTTCGTCAAGGTGCACGCCGCTTCGGCCCGGTTCGATCCGAGTCGGGGATCGCCGCGGTCGTGGGTGTACGCCATCGCGCGCAACGAGTGCCGCATGCGGCTCCGCGCCCGCGGTTCGCGTCCGCAGGCCGCCGACGGCGTGGATCTGCACGATCCCGGCTCGCCGATCGCGTCGACCTCCGAACCGTCGCCCGAAGCCGCAGCCACCGACCGCCTCACGGTGCATCAGGCGTTCGCCAACCTCTCCACGGATGAAGCCCGCCTGTTGGAGGACGCCTACTTCGGCGGGTACAGCCACGCCGAGATCGCCGAGCGCGAGTCGGAACCGTTGGGCACGGTCAAGAGCCGCCTACGGCGGGCCATGCTCAAGGCCCGCGCCACGCTGAGCGCGCCTAGCGACGCGCGACCCGCCGGAAGGGAGGGGCGAATATGACGCGGCCACACGACGCTCCCTACGGCACCGACCGGCACCCCACCGATCTGCTGACCGGCTACCTGCTGGCGGAGCTCCCGGAGCACGAAATGGAGGCGCTCGAGGCCCACCTCGCCTCGTGCGAGACGTGCTCGGGGGAGTTGACCGAGCTGGACGCGGCCTTCGTGACCGCGGTCGAGGCCCTGCCGGACGCGCCTGCGCCGGCGGGAGCGTGGGAACGGATCGAGGCGCGGACGGCGGGCGTGGTCCCCGCTCC
>JBBDSD010000101.1:3541-10079 GCA_040905065.1 Trueperaceae bacterium
CTCCGGCGCGCACAACGGCGCCCACCTCGCAGCGCGGCGCGCGGCGCGCGCCGGAGCGCGACGCCCACCGCGCCCCCGCCAGCGACCGTCCGGGCGCACCGGGAACGAACTGGCCATCCTGGCTGGGCGGGCTTGCCGCCGGCCTGGCGCTGACCGTCGCGGTCGGCGTGTGGGGCGGCATGCAGCGCGAAGCGGCGCTGGAAGCGACCGCGCGCGCCGACCGGACGCAGGCGCGCGTGGACCTGCTGATCGAGCAGGTCGGTACGGTCCAGGCCCGGGCGGACGGTCTGGCCGAGGATCAGGCCGTACTGGCGGCCTGGCTGGCGCGCGAGGACGCCGACGTGCGCGCCCTCGGCGGGGACGATCCGGACGCGCAGGCCGCGGGCAGCGTGGTGCTGCTGCCGGACGGTCGGGCTCTGTTGGTGATGCGCGATCCGCCGGGCGAAGGAAACGACTTCCAGGCGTGGGGCGTACGCGGCGAGCAGGTGACGTCGCTCGGCGTGTTCTCGCGGCGCGTGACGGAGGTGCGCTCCGAGGCCTTCGACGCGGTCGCGGTGTCGCTGGAACCGAGCGGCGGCAGCGAGACGCCGACGCGCGTGCTGGGGGCTGCGCCGGCCGGCTGAGCGTCGTGGCGAACGGTGCGCGGCCGCACAGTGCAGGTTTAGCTACGCAGATGCTCGAGACAGGAGCGTAGATGCTTTAGCGCGGTAAGGTGCTGTACACATTGGCGTCATCGTGGACCGCGAGAACCATGACGATGGGGCGCCCAGGAAATGGGCGTTCGCTGCAGTTGATCGAGAACATGTCGTTGTTGGCAGAGCGCGCTGGACCGCTGAAGGCACGGATGCCGACCATCACCTGCGTGGACCAGACGGTCACGAGAAGTTGCCCGCCGCCCCATCGTTCCCGACCTGGAGCACCATGACCTGCGAAGAACTTCTGCTGCTCCGAGAAAGCGTCGATCTGGAGGTCAAAAGGGCTCAGGGTAGGCATGGCGGTGGCGCGGTTCCCGAAAGCATTTGGGAAACGTACTCGGCGATGGCGAATACGTCCGGTGGCGTCATCGTGCTCGGTGCCGGCGAGCGCGACGACGGCTCGTTATCGATCGTTGGCATCGACAAGCCCGCTAAGGTTCTTCGTGATTTGTGGAACACTCTCAATAACACGAGTAAAGTTAGTCGTAATGTTCTCCACCATCGGGATGTCGAGGTCATGGAGTGTGGTGATCAGCAGGTGATCACCATTTCGGTACCAAGAGCCTCGAGGAGCGATCGGCCCATCTACCTGGGGGAGAACCCGTTTTCGGGCACCTACCGCCGACACAACGAGGGCGACTATCGCTGCGACGAGATGACGGTACGGCGCATGATTGCCGATGCGACGCACGAAACGCGAGACGACTTCGTCTTGGAGGGATTCGACCTTCACGATCTCGACGCGAATACGCTTTCTGCATTCCGCAACGAGTTCCGTTCAACGCGGCCAGGTCATCCCTGGATTGCGCTGGACGACAAAGATCTGCTCGAACAGCTTGGGGGGTGGAAACGCGATCGACGCTCGGAACTCGAAGGCGTCACCGCCGCGGGCCTTCTGATGTTCGGACAGCTCAGGCCCCTTCTCGAAGCGTTCCCCACCTATCAGGTGGACTATCAACAACGTCCCGACAAGGAAGATGATCCTGATCGACGTTGGGTGGACCGTGTCACTACGGACGGTACGTGGCCTGGCAATCTCTACGACTTCTATCGTCGCGTCTTTCCTCGACTCACCTCAGATCTCCGAATCCCGTTTCAACTCAAGGATGGGCATAAGCGGGTCGACGAAACGCGTGTACACGAAGCCTTGCGAGAAGCGCTCGTCAATACGTTGATCCATGCTGACTTTTTAGGAACCACGGCAATATCCATATTGAAGTTTCCGCATAAATTCGTTTTCCGCAATCCAGGAGGGCTCCGCCTTCCACTGGATGTTGTTCGGAGCGGTGGTACGAGCGACTGCAGAAATCGAAATCTTCAGAAAATGTTCCAAATGGTTGGCGCCGGCGAACAAGCTGGATCGGGCATCCCGAAGATCCTTCGCGCCTGGCGCGAACAGGAATGGCATCGCCCGGCATGGCGGGAATACATGCAACCCGATCGAACCCATTTGGAAATGGAAATGCACACGCTCCTTCCTCCAGAATCTCTCGGAGCACTGTCCTTTCGCTTCGGTAAGGACTTCGAGCACCTGAACAACCACGTGCGTTTGGCCGTTGTAATCGCCCATACCGAAGGATCCGTGACGAATCAACGTCTCCAAGAGATCACGGACACGCATCCGACCGATCTAACCCGATCCCTTCGACAGCTCGTGGAAGACGGAATGCTCGTCAAGGACGGTGTCGGTAGGGGGAGTTCATACGAACTACCGCCTTTCGACGGTCAACCGAGCTCGTTCGAGATGGACCGCAACGATGGTCGAACGAAACAACCTGACCCCGAAAACCTGCAAGCTATCGAGGAAACGACGACAGCTAAGGTGGAAACGGAACAACCGATTTACCCTCCTGAGGTCATTCGAGTCCGCAATTCTGGAAGAGTGACCGAACGATCCACGATGGAAGCGGCAATACTTGCAGCCTGCAATGACACCTTCTTGACCGCGAGCGAACTAGCAACGATTCTTCGACGATCCACTCAGACGCTCCGCGCGACGTACCTCCCGCCACTCGTAAGCACAGGGGACCTTCTTCTGCTCCACGCGAACAAGCGGAACCATCCCAGGCAAGCGTACAAGGCGCGCCAACGGCAGTACGATTCCAACGTCGACTGATTCGTGGACGTTGACGCCTGTTCGCTCAGCTCTTCTCCACGTCGATACGAGTGGCGCTTCGTGTCGACCACGTACGTCGCCTCCTGATCCTGCACCTCCCGCAGCCGCATTCCGATCGCTTCCAGAACCCGGCGCGACGCCGCGTGCTTCGTTTCCACCGTGGCGATCACCGACGGCAAGTGGAGCGCCTGGAGCCCGTAGGCGAGCATGCCGGCCGCCACCTCGCGCCCCAGGCCGCGGCCCCACGCGGTCCGGTGGAAAGCGTACTTGAGTTCCGCCTCCGCTTGGCCGTTCGGGTGCACCAGCCCGCAGAATCCGATCGGCACGGAATCCCGGTCCGTATGGGGGCAGCTTCGACAGCAGCATCCCGCACCGCGTCGGACGCGTCACGCAGCACCACCGCCGCCATGCCGTAGCCGCGCTCGCGGACGTTCCGCTCCGTCACGCGCACCCAGTGCCGGCAGGCGCCCAACGTCAACGGCCGGCCGTCGTCCACGAACCGCATGGCGTCTTCGTCGCCGTACACCGCGTGCATGGCGGCGGCGTCGTCGGGCCGTAGCCGGCGGACCACGGTCCGCCGGGTCGTGAACAGCACCTCGCTCACGCCGCGCCCCACGGTTGTGGCACGATCCGTCCCGCAGCGACGTCGACCAGGCCCCGATCGGTGAGCTTCCGTTCCGGGATCACCGCCAACCCCAGGAACGACAGCGCCATCGCCGGCGCCGGCACGGTGCAGCCTAGGTCGACGGCTGCCCCGTCCAGGCGGGCCAGATCGTCCGCGACGGTCTCGAGCGCCGCGTCGGTGAGCAGGCCACCCAGCGGCAGCGCCGTCTCCGCCACGATCCGGCCCTCGTCGCCCACCACCACGATGCCGCCGTCCAACGCCGCGACCCGGCGGCAGGCGACGATCAGGGCGCTCGCGTCAGCACCGATCGCCATCAAATTGTGGTGGTCGTGCCCGACGCTGATGGCGATGGCGCCGCGACGCAGGCCGCATCCGTGCGCCTGCGTCGCCGCCACGCGACCGCCGCGCCCGTGCCGCTCGGCGCAGAGCAGGATCGCCAGGTCGCGGCCCGGAGCGGCCGCCAGGCGTCCGTCCAGGGCGCGGGGCACATGCGAGACGGCGTCGGTGCGCAGGTCGCCGGGGCGGACGCCGATGGCGGGAGCGGGCTCGCTCGGGTCGGCGTCCGACCGCAGCTGCAACGCCGTGTGCACCCGGGCCTCCAGATCGCCAGGCAGGTGCACGGTACCGAGCAACGGCCGATCGTCGACGTCCGATCGGTCGGGCGGGCGCACGTGCGTCCGCATCCGGCCGTCCGCGGCCACCAGGCGGCCCTCCTTGAACACCCGCTCGGCGAACAGGTCGGCGTCGATCCCCGCGACGGCGTCGTTGGTCCGCGCACGCCACACCACCAGGTCGGCCAGCATGCCGGGCGCCACCGCACCGCGCCTGGGCAGGCGGTAGTGTCGCGCAGCGCTCCAGGTCGCGCCGATCATCGCTTCGATCGCGTCGCTGCCGGCTTGCACGGCGATCCGCACGGCGCCGTCGACCCCGCCGTACGTCCGTAGGTCGTGCGGCAGCACGTCGTCGGTGCAGAACCCGACGCGGCCGCGGTGCGCGGTCCGCACCAGCGGTGCGAGGGCGCGGGCGTCGCGCGCTACGCTGCCCTCGCGAATCCAGATGAACAGGCCGGCGCGGAGCTTCTCGGTCGCCTCCTTCAGCGTCGAGGCCTCGTGCTCGCTGCCGACGCCGATCGCGGCGTACGCCTGCAGCGCCGCGCCGCTCAGACCCGGGGCGTGCCCTTCGACGGTGCCGCCGTGCGCTTCGGTCGCCAGCGCCTTGGCGAGCGGTCCCTCCGCGCCGGCGATCGCCTGCGGGAAGCTCATCAGTTCGGCCAGGCCGACGGCGGTGGGGTGCTCCATGAGGCGGGCGACGGCGGCCGCGTCCAGCACCGCGCCGGAGGTCTCCAGATCGGTCGACGGCACGCACGACGGCACCGTCACGAACACGTCGAACGGCAGTCCGTCGGCGCGGTCCAGCAACCAGCGCACGCCCGCCTCGCCGGCGACGTTGGCGACTTCGTGCGGGTCGCACACGACCGCCGTCACCCCGCGCGGCAGCACCGCTTCGGCGTAGGAAGCGGGCGCGACCAGCGACGATTCCAGGTGCATGTGTCCGTCGATCAGACCGGGCGTCACGACGCGGCCGCTCAGGTCGTCCTCGTGGACCGGCTCGGGCCGATCCTCGCGGCCGGGCCCGTCCCGGTCGAATACCGCGGCGATCAGGCGGCCGGCCAGGTCCACGTCGGCGTCGCGCAGCGTGCCGGTGAACGGGTCCAGCACCCGGCCGCCGGCCAGCCGCTGGTCGGCGGTGACGCGACCGGCGGCCACCGCCACCGCGTGGCGGATCTCGCTCAGGGTGGGGCGTCCTGCAGGGTCGGGGCCGGACCGTTCGTGCATGCCCGAGGGTAGCGCGTTCTGGACGGCGTCCGCGCTTGGCAACGCATGCGTGCGCGTCATGCGGCGTTCGGTCCGTCCGCGCACGCTCGGTCGCGCGTCAGGACGCGTCGGACCCGCCTGCCCCGTCCCCCAGGTCCGGTACGCCCGGGGCGTCGGCGACGACCGGTCCCAACGCGGCGGTCCACGACCGTTCCGGCGCGTCGGTCGGGTCCCACGACACCGCGTAGCGGCCGCGCAGGTCGGCGAGGCGTTCCTCCAACCCAGCGCGCCGCGCCTCGCGCTCGGTGGCGTCCTCGCCGGATCGGTACGGCAGGTCCAGGTACAGCCGTTCCTTGACCGCCAGGATCGCCCCGTCGGGAAGCGCCTCCTCGGGCCCCAACCTTCGTTGCCGCAACGCCCAGGGGCGCAACCACAGGTGGCGCGCTTCGTCGCGGGTCGCTTCGGCCGCGAACAGCAGCGCGGTCAGGTCGGCGTCGGTCTGGTACGGCAGTTCCTCGATCCGCACCAGGTCGGCCAACTGCAGCAGCCGCACCAGCGACGCCAGCATCGCCGAGGCGCCCAGGTCGATCGGCTCGACGTGCAGGTGGGCCTCCTGCTCGATCAGCGCCTCCAGGCGTTCGGCGCTGGCGCCGTCGCAGGCGACGTACGGACCGTCGGCGCTCAGTCCCTCGCGCAGGCGGGCCGGGGCCACCTGCAGGCTGCCGCGCACGCGGCCGCCCCGGACCAGCGAGTCCAGGTGATCGAGGTGCAGGTGCCCGTCGCGGTTCTTGAGCACGCTCGGCTCGTGACCCTCCGCCAGCGCCAGCACCTGCTCCACGTCCAGGCCGGCGTCCCGCAGCAGGCCGGCGATCGGCTCGGCACGGATCCGTTCCTCGGTCCAGCGGTGGTGATCGACCTCCGGCAACGCTTCCAGCGAGTGGCTGAACGGCGGGTGGCCGACGTCGTGCAGCAGCGCTGCGGCCCGCACGTCGGGCCGGTCGGGCGCCAACCAGGCGGTCAGGGCGAACACGCCCAACACGTGCTGCAAGCGGGTGTGCACGTACGGCGTCGCGAAGCGCGCCGCGCCGCCGGACACCACGTAGTGCAACCGTCGCAACTGCGGCGTGCGCAGCAGCGACCGCTCCAGCGGCGACAGCCGCGTGGCCAGCTTCCAGGTCGGCTCCCAGAGCGCGCCCGCGGCACCGTCCAGACGCGCGTGCGGCGCGGCGTCCGGCGGGGGCGCCCCCGCATTGCGCTTCGCGTCGCTCCCCGCGTCGCGCATCGGGCC
>JBBDSD010000102.1:0-1654 GCA_040905065.1 Trueperaceae bacterium
GCAGCCTAGCGCGCCCTAGCCGTCGCGGCCGTCGAGGCCCAACGCGTCCGCGCGCTCCTGCATGGCGTGCAGCACGAACGTGACGTGCTCCCAAAGATCGACGCCCAGCTCCTCCGCGCCGCGGAGCACTTCGTCACGGTGCACGCCGCGCGCGAACGCCTTGTCCTTGAACTTCTTCTTCAGGCTCTTCACCGTCTGGTTCGCGATGTCCTTGTCCGGACGCACCAGCACGGCGGCCGTGATCAAGCCGGTGATTTCGTCGCAGGCGTACAGCACCTTGGCGAGCCGCGTCTCGCGCGGAACGCTGGCGAAATCGGCGTGTCCCAGGATCGCCTCGCACAGCGGTTCCGGCCATCCCTCTTCCCGCAGGTGCCGGACGCCGACGAACGGGTGGCCGTCCTCGCCGACGTCGGGATGCTTCTCGTAGTCGAAGTCGTGCAGCACCGCTGTGGCGGCCCACAGGTCCTCGTCGGCATCCGGATCTTGGCGCGCGTAGGCGACCACCGCCGCCTCGACCGCTAGCATGTGGCGCCGCAACGCGTCCGATTCGGTCCACGCCGTCACGGTCGCGTAGGCTCGGTCTCGCATCGATTCGGGCATGCGGGAGGCTACCACGGGGTCCGGCGGTGGCCGACCGCGTCCGATCGGCCGGACCGGGTCGCTCCGACGCGTGGCCGGGTAGGGTGCCGGCATGGAACGTCGTCAGGTCCGAACCGTATCCGATCTCGCCGCGCAGGTCGCCAGCGACCTTGCCGGCGTGCTGCGCGAGGTCGCGGCACACCAAGGACGCGTCACGCTGTGCTTGTCCGGTGGCGGCACGCCGCTTCCGGTGTACCGCCGCTTGGCACGCACGCCCGATCTGCCGTGGGGACGGGTCTGGGTCGCCTGGGGCGACGAGCGCGACGTGCCGCCCGACCACAAGGATCGCAACGAGCGGGCCGCACGCGAAGCGCTGCTGGACCACGTGCCCGTACCGGAGGATCAGGTCTTGCCGTGGCCGTACGTGCCGGACGCCGATCCGGCCGACGCGGCCGAAGCGTACGCCGAGCGGCTTCGTGCCGCGCTTGGCGACCCCGCCGAGGGGCCCTGGTTCGACCTGACCCTGCTGGGGCTGGGCACGGACGGGCACACGGCCAGCTTGTTCCCGGGCAGCGGCGGGGTGCACGCCCCCGGACTAGCGACGCACGTGCGGGCCGGCCTGGCCGGCCCCGCACGCCTGACGCTCACCCCAGAGGCGTTGGGATCGTCGGAGCGGGTGTGGTTCCTCGCCGCAGGTGAAGGCAAGCGCAGAGCGCTGCTGGCGACCCTCGCCGGGGGCGACCCCGACCGCCTGCCCGCCAGCGCCATCACGGCGCGCAGCGACCTGCGGGTCTATACCGACCTGGTGCTCTGAGGCCTGGGCGTAGGGCGGCGCGGCGTCCGCGCGGTCAGCCGGCCGCCGCCTCCTGCTCCTCGACCTCCGCATCCGCACCGGCGGCGCCGGGGTCTCCGTTCGCCCAGACCGGTCCGCCCCCGTCGGCGAGCGGAAGGTCGGCGGGCGGAACGGGCACCGCCCGTACGCCGAACGCCGTTCCCCCGCGACCGTCGGGAGCGACCCGACCTCGGTAGCGGATCACGCCGTCGCTGCTCGGTTCCGAGGCGGGCTCGAGCGGCA
>JBBDSD010000103.1:0-1649 GCA_040905065.1 Trueperaceae bacterium
CCGAACCCCTTCAACGCCGCGATGCGTCCGGCGCGCGCCTCGCGCTCGAGCGCGTCGAGGCCGTCGACGTCCAGTTCGCGCCAGAGCGCGCGCGCCTTCTTCGGACCGACGCCCGGTACGCGCACCACCTCCAGCAGGCCGGCCGGCACCTCGCCGGCCAGCTCGGTCAGGGGCTCCATCTCCTGCCCTTCGATCTTGCGTGCGATCTGGGCGGCGATGTCCTTGCCGACGTGCGGCAGCTCGCGTAGGTCCGTGCCCTCCTCGACCAGGGTCGCGAGCGGTCGGTCGGCGTCCTGCACGGTGCGGGCCGCGTTGCGGTAGGCGCGCACCCGGAACGGGTTCGCGTCGGTCAGTTCGAGCAGATCGGCGATCCGCTCCAGATCGGCGGCGATGCGGGCGTTGCTGGCCATGCGCTCAGCATACGGTCGCTTGGGAGCGGGTCCGCACGGCGGTGACCGGTTCGTGACCGGATCGCCACCCGCGCCGGCCGATCGTGCTCGCGCCAACGTTCACGGCGGTAGCCTAGCGACCGTGCCTCGTCGCGACGCCGCGTCCTCGAACCCCGACCAGAATCCCGACCAGAACCTCGACCACGGTGTGCCCTCCCCGCCGGAGCCACGCTTGGCGGCGGCCCGCGATCTTCTCCTGGGCCTGCTCCTGCTCACCGCAGCGTGGGCGGTAGGGGAGGGGATCGCCGCCGTGCTGGCGTGGTTGCCGCTCCCCGGTTCGGTGTGGGGCATGCTGCTGCTGTTCGGTGCGCTTCAGTCGGGTCTCCTGCCCGAAGCGCGCGTGCAGCGGGCGTCCGCGCTGCTGGTGCGCTGGCTGGGCCTGCTGTTCGTGCCGGTCGGCGTCGGGATCGTGGCGTACGGCGAGTTGGTGCGCACGCACGCCGCGGCGATCGTGGTCGCCATCGGCGTCGGCACCGTCCTCACCCTGGCCGCCGCCGCCGTGTGCGCCGCCGCGTTGGAGCGATGGCAGCGAGGTCGCAGCGGAGCCGGAGGCGAGCGGTGACGCTCCCGGAGTTCGATCCGTGGCTCGCTGCGCTCGCGCTGCTCGGAACGATCATTACCTTCGTGCTGGCCGAGCGCTTGCACGCCTTCTGGCCGGTGCCGTGGACCAACCCGGTGGGCCTGACGGTGGCCGCCTGGGTGGCGGGGGTCGCGGTGACGGGCCTGACGCTGAGCGACTACCAGGCCGGCACCCAGCCGCTGGTCTGGATCCTGCGCCCCGCCGTGGTCGCGCTGGGCTGGGTGATGTACCGGCAACGCCGGGCGCTGGGCCGCTGGGCGGTGCCGCTGCTGGGTGGCGTGGTGCTGGGCACGGCCGTGAGCCTGGTGGTCACGCCGCTGTTGGCCCGCTGGTTGGGCGCCGGTCCGGAGCTGCAGGCGGCGTTGGCGCTCAAGTCCGTCACCAGCGCCGTAGGCGTGGACCTGGCCGGCCGCGTGGGCGCCGACGCGGCGCTGACGGTGCCCCTCATCATCGTGACCGGCATCCTGGGCGCCGCCTTCGGACCGTTG
Organism: Trueperaceae bacterium; assembly: GCA_040905065.1. GTDB lineage: Bacteria > Deinococcota > Deinococci > Deinococcales > Trueperaceae > SLSQ01. Next base: position 1,518 of record JBBDSD010000103.1, read on the forward strand.
CTGCTCCGGCGCGGGCTCGGCAGCGGAACGGAGGCGGTCGGCATCGCCGTGGGCACCGCCAGCCACGGCATCGGCACCGCCGCCGTGGCCGCGGAGGGGCGCGCCCTGCCGACCGCGCTGGCCGGCCTGGCG
>JBBDSD010000104.1:0-1647 GCA_040905065.1 Trueperaceae bacterium
TCCGGACTTCGCCGCCACCTACCGGGCCCACGCCGACCCGACGGGGCCTCGGACGGACGATCCGGACGCCTGGGCCACGGCCGCGCGCGCCGCGATCGCGCACGCCTTCTACCGACTGGAACCGGACGAACCGGCCGATCCGTGGCTGCAGCGCGCCCTGGAGGCCACCGATCGAGCGCTGGCGCTGGACGCCGATCACGTTCCGGCGCTGCTGCTGCGGGCGCAGGCGCTGGGCGAACGCGGCCTAACGGCCGGCTTCCCCGACCTGAACTTCCCGAAGCGGCTGCGCACCATGCTCGAGCACGCCTACGCGCTCGCCCCCGACGACCCCGACGCGCAGGTCGCGCTGGGGCTGTACCACCTGGAACTGACGCGCCGCGGCATGGGCTGGGCGTTCCAGGCGCGGGCGGACCGGGGGCACGAGCTGACCCGGCGGGGTCTCGACGCCGCGCCGCCGGGGAGGCTGGACCTGCGCCTGATGGTCGGCCGCATGCATCTGGACCGGGGCGAGACGGAGCTGGGCCTGGAGCTCCTTCGCGAGGTAGAGCGTACCGAGGGTCGGCCGGAACAGCTGGACGCCTTCCAGCGGGAGGTGCTGGCCGAGGTGCGGGAGCTGTTGGACGCGTACGCGGAGCCCTGAGCCGTCGACGTAGCACCTTCGGCGTCCGTTCATCGACGCCTTGTGCCGTCAGCGGGCAGGAATTGGCATTCCTCCTGTGCATATCTATAGGAAGCGCGTCAGGTACGACTCCATGCCGTATATTCGGTCAAGTTGCAGGTGCTGACGGCCTAAGGCGTCGATGCGCGCCTGGGGAGGGGACCGATCGGCGGCAGCGGCGAGACGCGCCCGCCGTCGGATCCTCGCGGCGCGTCGGGCGTGCCCAGCCTCGTCGTTCCGCCCCGTGCACGTTGGACGCGGATGGAACGCTTGTTCCATACTGCACTCGTGTCTGCGAACCCGACCGGCCCCTCGCTCCCACAGGGCGACCGCGCCACCGCGGACCGCATCCGCGACGCCGCCCTGGCCTGTTTCGCCCAGGACGGCATCGACGCCACCACGCTGCGAGGCATCGTGAGACGCGCCGGCGTCTCCGCCGGCACGCTCACCCCCAGCAGGGATCTCCGTAGCCGGGCGGCGGTCATGACCCTCTGGAGCCTGGGCGCCCTGGTGCTGAACCGGCACGTGCAGCGCGTCCTGGGCACCGACCTGACCGCCCCGTCCGTCGAGGAGGCGCACCGTCCCGGCTACGTGCGTCCGGCGATGGAGATCCTGAGCCACGGCCTGCTGACCCCCGCGATGGTCGAACCCGTCCGTGACGCCTTCGAAGACGGTGACGCATGAACGATTCCGCCCTGTCCGTCTCCGGACTGGTGAAGAGCTACGGCCGCCACCGCGCCTTGGGCGGACTGGACCTGGAGGTCCGCCGCGGCGAGACGTTCGGTTTCATCGGCCCCAACGGTGCGGGCAAGTCCACCACCATCCGCATCCTGCTGGACCTGCTGCGGCCGGACGCCGGTCGCGTCGCCGTGCTGGGCCAAACGCCGCGCGAGGGCGGACCGGCGCTGCGCCGCCGCATCGGCTACCTGCCCGGCGAGCTGGCCATGGCCGGGCGCGTGCCGGCCGGCGAAGCGCTGCGGCAGCTGGCC